>RDYO01000016.1 GCA_004293385.1 Verrucomicrobiota bacterium | reverse complement strand
CGTCGGCCAGAAGGTCCACGGCAAGGTCGTCAACCTCGTCGCCTACGGTGCGTTCATCGAGATCGAAGGCGGCGTCGAAGGCCTCGTCCACGTCTCCGAACTCTCCTGGACCAAGCGCGTCCAGAAGCCGTCGGACATCCTCAAGGTCGGCCAGGAAGTCGACGCGGTCATCCTCAACTTCAACAAGGAAGAGCAGAAGATCTCGCTCGGCATCCGCCAGCTGGAAACCAATCCGTGGGAGAAGGTCCGCCACAACTACCCGGTGGGCGCCCGCGTCCGCGGCAAGGTGCGCAACCTCACCAACTACGGCGCGTTCGTCGAGCTGGAAGACGGCATCGACGGCATGGTGCACGTGTCCGACATGAGCTGGACCCGCCGCATCAACAACCCGGCCGAAGTCATGAAGAAGGGCGACGACGTGGAAGCCATCGTGCTCGACGTCGACGTCGACCAGCAGCGCATCTCCCTGGGCGTCAAGCAGACCCAGACCGATCCGTGGTCCGAAATCGACCGCAAGTACCGCATCGGCGACCTCGTCAACGGCAAGGTCTCCAAGATCGCGAACTTCGGCGCCTTCATCGAGCTCTCCGACGAGATCGACGGCCTCGTGCACGTCTCCCAGCTCGCCGAACAGCGCGTTGAGAACGTCAAGGACGTCGTCAAGGTCGGCCAGGACGTCACCGCCCGCGTCATCAAGATCGACAAGGAAGACCGTCGCATCGGTCTCTCGATCAAGGCCGCGAACTACGACGCCGAGCGCCTGCAGGCCGAAATCACCAGCTACGACCGCATCAAGGGCCCGTCGACCGGCGGCGCCCCGGCCCCCTCGGCCGGCGGTTCGTCCTCCTCGTCGTCGGGCAGCGGAGACTTCAACAGTCTCGGCGACCTCCTCGACAAGGCCGGCAACTAAGCCTCGTCCGACAGGACCCAGAACAGACCCCGGGAAACCGGGGTCTTTTTTTGTGCCCATGGGCCGGGGAGCGGCTAAGTTCGAGACATGGTCCCGTTCAAAGGATACGGCCGGCTGACCCGCAGCACGACGCTCGCGCTGGCGGCCGCGGCCGTCGTCCTCGGGGCGGAGGCCGCGGGACTCGTCCCGCCGGACCTCACGTTGGCCATCGCCGTCGGGTGCAAGGTCTACGTGCTGCTGCGCGTGCTGCGCGCCCGTATCTCGCCGGCCTACCTCCTCCTCTGGGGCCCGCTCGCCTGGTTCTTCCCCGTGCCCACGGCCTTGGTGCTCTTCGTCTTCGGCGGGCGTAAGCACGTCGCCCTGGCCGCCGCCAAGAAGGAGGTCAACCGCGTGGCCTGGCGCCTGTGCGACTCGCCCGACTTCGGAGGTAACCGCTGCCGGCTGCTCGGCGACCGCCATGGCCGGGACACGCTCGAAGCCCTGCGCGCGCAGATCCGCGGAGCGAAACGCCGCATCAGCATCGCGACCTACATCCTGAGCGACGACGCCGTCGGCCGCGAACTGATCCGACTGTTGGCCGAACGCGCGCGGGCGGGCGTCGAGGTGCGGCTCCTCGTGGACGCCATCGGCAGCTTCGGCATCCCGCTCCGCCTCTGCCGCCCGCTGCGCCGGGCCGGCGGCGAGATCGCCCGCTTCAACCCTGCCCTCCCCATGCGCGGCAAAGGTTCGGCCAACTGGCGCAACCACCGGAAGATCGCCGTCTTCGACGGGCGGGCGGCCATCATCGGCGGCCAGAACCTCGGCCTACGCTACATGGGCGAGACGCCTTCCAACCGCCGTTTCCGCGACTGCTCGTTCCTCATCGAAGGTCCGACCGCCGCGGCCCTCGAAAGCGTCTTCATCGCCGACTGGTGCCAGGCCACCGACGAGAATCCGATGAAGTTCGCCCCGGCGTTGCGCGAACGTTCGCCGCATATCGGTCAGGCACGCGTGGAAGTCATCGCCTCAGGACCGGACTGCGAAGAGGACCCGCTCTGGGACGCCTACGTGAAGCTTTTCTCCGAGTGCCGGGAGTCGATCACGGTCGTCACGCCGTATTTCATCCCGGACCAGACTTTGTTCACCTTGCTGGCGACCGCGGCCCGCGCCGGCCGCCACGTGAAGATCATGGTCCCGCGACGCTCCGACCACCGGCTCCTCGATTTCGCCCGCCGCTGGTACCTGCGCAAGCTAAGGGAGGCCGGCGCCGAGATCCTGTTCTTCAAGCCCGACGTCCTGCATGCCAAACTCGTGCTGGTCGACGGCGAGCATCTCGTGATCGGTTCGGCCAACCTCGACATGCGCTCGCTGTTCCTGAACTACGAAGTCGGCGCGGTCGTGCGCGACCCGGCGATGGTCGCGGAGGTAAGCACGCTCATCGCCGGCTGGGAAAAGGAGTCGACGCGCTACACCGAAGACCTCTACCGACGCAGCCGGACGTGGCTCGGCCGAGCCGTCGAGAACGTCTCGCACGTGATCGCGCCGCTGCTCTGATCAGCCCAGGAAGGCGTGCAGGCGGACCGCCAGCCCGGTATCAGGCAGCAGGAAACCGTCATGACCCGCGTCCGTCACCACTTCATGGTAGGCGGCGTTGACGCCGACCGCCGTGGCGGCGGCCAGGAGCATGCGCAGTTCGCTGGTGGGATAGAGCCAGTCGCTCGAGAAACCGATGGCGAGCACCTCGGGGCTGTCGGGGGCGAAGAGTTTGCCGGCGGCGGCGCGCGCGGTCAGGTCGAAGCGGTCCACGGCGCGGGTGATACGCAGCCAGCTGTTGGCGTCGAAGCGACGGACGAAGGAGGCACCTTGATGCTCGAGATAGCTTTCGACCTGCCAGTGCACGGGGTCGCCCGCGGCTGCCCCGGGGACCTTGGCGCGGCCGAACTTCTGCTCGAAAGAGGCCGGCGAGAGATAGCTGATGTGCGCGAGCATGCGGCCGACGGCCAGGCCGGAGTCGGGCCCTTCGCCGGGGGCGTAATGTCCGCCACGGAAATGGGGGTCACGCTCCACGCAGGCGCGCGAGACGGCGTTAAGGGCGATCGCCATCGGCGACTGGCTCAGGCCGGCGGCGAGCACGGCGATGCGGCCGACCTCCGCGGGATAATCGGCGCACCACAGGAGGGCCTGCATCCCGCCCATGGAGCCGCCCACGACGGCATGGAGGCGGGGGATGCCCAGATGGCGGACCACGAGGCGCTGGGCCCGGACGATGTCACCCAGGGTGATCTCCGGGAAGAAGCCGCCGTACGGGCGACCCGTGCGGGGGTCGGTCGAGAGCGGACCGGTCGACCCTTGGCAGCCGCCGATGCAATTCACCCCGATGACGAAGAAACGGTCGGTGTCGATGGCCTTGCCCGGACCCACGAAACAATCCCACCAGCCCGGCTTACGGTCGGACGGCGAGTAACGGCCGGCGACGTGGTGATCGCCGCTGAGGGCGTGAGGGACGAGGATCGCGTTCGACTTGTCCGGCAGCAGCGTGCCGTAGGTCTCGTAACGTAAGGTCAAGCCGGGCAGTTCGCCGCCGAGCTCCAGCGGGAACGGATCCGTGGACACGAAATCCTGCCAGGCGACCGGGCAGAGTTCGCGGAGTTGGGTCGGTTGGGCCGGACAGTCGGACATGGACGTATCCAGCCAAGCCAGACCCGGGCGGGAGGCAAGTGGCCATTCGTTGTTGCCTCGTCATAAACGAGCCCAAACCTTGGCAACCATGTCCCCCGGCCACCGCCACGACGAAGATTGCTGCGGGGCGGGCTCCGGCGACCGTGTCGAGACCGCCCTCCTGCGGATGAAGGAGAAGGCCATGCGGATCACTTCACCCCGCCTCACGATGCTGCGGATCCTCGCGGCCGCGAAGCACCCGCTCAGCGCCGAGCAGATCCACGAAGCCGCGGGCGACGACAAACTCGACCTCGTGACGGTCTACCGCAGCCTCGTCGCCATGGACGACGCCGGCATCGTCCAACGCCACCCCCTCGAACGGGGTCGCAGCCTCTACGCCCTGGTCACCCCCGGACACCATCACCATCACGTCATCTGCCGCCGTTGCGGACGCATCGAACGCCTGCCCGGCTGCGATTCGTCGCGCCTCGAAGCGGCCGCCAAGGCCAAGGGCTTCGGCGAGCTGACGCACGTGATGGAAGTCTACGGCATCTGCCCCGGCTGCGCCGCCTCTTCCCATGCCTGATTTCCCCCGCACCGCCTTCCTCCTCGGAGCCGGCCTCGGCACGCGTCTGCGTCCGCTCACCGAAAACTGCCCGAAGCCTCTGCTCCCGATCGCCGGCCGTCCTATGGTCCTGCAGGCGATTGAGAAGCTCCGCGCGGCCGGGACGCGCCGCTTCCTCATCAACACGCATCACTGCCCCGAAGCCTGGACGCTCGCCTTCCCTGACGGCCGTTTCGGCGACGCCGAAGTGAAGCTCGTCCATGAACCCGTCCTGCTCGAGACCGGCGGCGGCCTGGCCAACATCGCCGCCCTGCTCGGACCGGACGACCAGGACCTCGTCGTCTGGAACGGCGACATCCTCTCCGGGTGCGACATCACGGCGGCCGTCGCGCATCATCGCGCCAACGGCGGCGAAGCCACGCTGGTCGTCCGCGAAGCCGGCCCGAACCGCAACGTCCGCGTCACCGATGAAGGCGCCGTCACCGACCTGCGCGACCGCCTCGGCCAGAAGGATCCGGCCTACCAATACACCGGCATCTGCGTCGTCACGAAGGCCTTCGCCCAGGGCGTGCCCGCGACGATCGAATCGCTCGTCGAACATTTCCTCCGCCGCACGCAGGCCCAGCCCGGCAGCATCCAAGGCTTCCTCGACGGCTCCGCCACCTGGCATGACCTCGGCACCATCGAGGAATACCAGGCCGTGAAGGCCCTGCTGGAGAAGCCGGTCCGCGGCGCCATCGCGCCGGCCGACGCGGCCCGGGCGCACGGCTACGAACTCGCCGCCGGCGGCGAAGTCCTCAAGGGCGGCTCCGGCCGTAAGTTCCATCGCCTGCGCAAGCCGACCGGCGAGACGGCGGTGCTCTGCGTCTACGACGATTCCCGTCCCGAGAACCAACTCTACGGCGACATCGCCGGCGTGCTGCGCGACCAGATCGGCGTGCAGGTCCCGCAGGTGCTGGCGGCGGACAAGGACGCGGGCGTGCTCGTGCTCGAAGACCTCGGCGACACCGACCTCTGGTCGCTCGCCCAGGCCGCCGAGTTCCCTTGGGCTCCCTTCGCGTCCGCGCTCGAACAGGTCGCCGGCATCCATCGCCACGGCGTCGACGCCTTCGCCGCCGCGGGCGTGCCGCTCATGGAGGCCTTCGGTCCGAACCTCTACCAGTGGGAACGCCAGTACTTCCAAGATAACGCGCTCGGCGGCCGCAAGCCCGACCGCGCCGTCACCGACGAGATGGCCTCGCTCGCCAAGGAGCTCATGGGACAGCCCGTCGTCACGATCCACCGCGACTTCCAGTCGCAGAACATCATGGTGCGCGACGGCGCCGCCTGGCTCGTCGACCTCCAGGGCCTGCGCCACGGCTGCATGTTCTACGACTACGCCGCGCTCGCCTTCGACCCGTACCTCAAGCGGAACGACATGGACCTCTGGCGCATCGAGATCGAAGACCACGCGCGCGAAGTCTCCGGCTGGAAAGGTTCCAGCGACGAGTTCTCGCACCTCTTCCACGTCGCCGCGACGCAGCGCCTCCTGCAGGCCTGCGGCGCCTACGGTTTCCTCGGCCACAAGAAGGGCCGCCCGGAATACCTCGCGCATCTGCCGCAAGGCCTACGCAACCTGACGATCGCCGCCTCCCTCTGCGGGAAGCGTCGCATCGCCAAGCTGGCGGAAGAGCTCGCGGGCGCCCCGACGAAGGTCAGCCGTTGACCTTGTCGTCGAGGAAGCGGACGACCTCGTCTTCGGTCATGCGCACCTGCTCCAGCGTATCGCGGTCGCGGACCGTGACGCCGGCGCCCTTCTCGATCGTGTCGAAGTCGATGGTGATGCCGTAAGGCGTGCCTATCTCGTCCTGGCGACGGTAGCGGCGGCCGATGGCGCCGGCGGCGTCGTAGAAGACGTTGTGGCGCTTCTTCAGGCGGCGGTAGAGGGCCTCGGCGCGTTCGACGAGCTCGGGCTTGTTCTTCACCAGCGGGAAGATCGCGGCCTTGAACGGGGCGACGCGGGCCGGAAGGCGGAGCACGACGCGCTTCTCACCCTCGACCTCGTCCTCATGATAGGCCGTGGTGAGGAGCGCGAGGAAGACGCGATCGACGCCGACGGAGGGCTCGATCACGTGCGGGATGTAGCGGGCCTTGGCGGCCTCGTCGAACCAGTCGAGCTTCTGGCCCGAGACATTGCTGTGCTGCGTCAGGTCGAAGTCGCCGCGGGCGGCGACGCCCTGGAGTTCCTGCACGCCGAAGGGGAATTCGAACATGATGTCCGTGGTGCCCTTCGAATAGTGGGCGAGCTTCTCGGTCGGGTGCGGGTAGAGAGAGAGCTTCGCGCGCGGGATGCCGATGGACTCGAACCAGGCGAGGCAGCCTTCGATCCAATCCTTGTGGGCGGTCGACCAGTCAGCGGACGGCGAGATGAAATACTCGATCTCCATCTGCTCGAACTCACGGGAGCGGAAGATGAAGTTGCGGGGATTGATCTCGTTGCGGAACGCCTTGCCGATCTGGGCGATGCCGAAGGGCAGCTTCACGCGGCCCGTGTCGACGACGTTCTTGAAGTTGATGAAGATGCCCTGCGCGGTCTCCGGGCGGAGGTAGGCGGTGGCCGACGCGTCCTGCATGGCGCCGACGTACGTCTGGAACATCATGTTGAACGAGCGGGGCGGCGTGAGCGAACCCGGCTTGCCCGTCGCGGGCGAAGGCACGAGGGCGTGCTCCTCGGGCTTGGCCTCGGTGTAATCCTTGAGCACGACCGGCTCGAGCGCGCCCTGCTTGGCGAGCTTGCGCTTCATCTCGTTGGCCATCTCGTCGGCCTTGGCCTGCATGCCGTCGTCCTCGAGGACGGAGACGTAACCGATCGTCTCGCCGGCGACGCGCACCGGGGCGAAGAAGAGCTGGTCGGCGCGGTAACGCATCTTGGACTCCTTGCAGTCCACGAGCGGGTCGGTGAAATTATCGATGTGACCCGAAGCCTTCCAGGTCGTCGGGTGGTGGATGATCGAGGAATCGAGGCCGACGATGTCGTCGCGGCGGTGCACGAAATCCTGCCACCAGGCCTGCTTGATGTTGTTCTTCAGCTCGACGCCGAGGGGGCCGTAGTCGAAGAAGCCGTTGAAGCCGCCGTAGATGTCGGAGGAAGGGAAGACGAACCCGCGGCGTTTGCACAGGTTGATGATGGATTCCATCTTGTCGGTCGGGTCGGCCATGGCGGGTAAAAGCCCCTCACCTATCCCCGCTCCGGGGGTCCGCCGCAAGCCTGTTCCCTCAGCGGGGCTGGGGCTCGGTCGTGAGTCCGGCGGCCTTCTTCTTCCAGGTCCGGGCGCCTTCGGAGACCGCGCGGAGAACCCCGGAAACGTCGCCGGCGGCGGCGGCCATGCCCGACTGCGAACCCTCGAGGGCCGCGCCGAAGGAAGCGAGGGCCGCGGCCGCATCGGCGAGGCGGACCTGCAGGAGAGCGAGCGTCTCGTCGTCGAGTCCTTGTTCCGCTTGCTCGACCGCGCCGCGGAGCCGGCGGGAGGCTTCCGCGAAACGCCGTGCGCGTTCGCCCAAGGCGTCGACGGCGGTGGCTTCGCGGACGGCGGCGGTGCGCGTGACGAGGTCCGCGGAGAAACGAGCGGCGCGGGCGGGATCGGCGGCGACCAACCAGCGATCGAGATCCCGGTCGAGTTCGGCCGCCAGACCGACGAGGTCGGCCTGGGCCAGGCGCTCAAGCTGGTCGACGAAACCTTCGAGCCGACGCCCGAACGCATCACCGACGGGAGGGATTTCGTCGCGGCGCAGGGCAACCGTCGGCGGGGCCGCGGAGGCGTCCCAGACGAGTTCGACCTGCAGCAGGCCGGAAGATGGGTTGACCGTGATCAGCCGGGCCCGGAGACCGCGGGCGACCTCTTCGCCGAGCCGGTCGCCACGGAGGCGGTCGGCGAAGCCGCGATCTTCCAGCGCCGCCGGGTCGAGGCTCAGGTTGACGAGCGGGCGCAGGCGCCCGTCCGCGTCGGGATCGAGGCCGATGGAGACCACCTGCCCCACCACGACGCCTTGCACGCGCACCGGCGTGCCGGTGGCGATGCCTTCGACGGAGAAAGGCGGACGGAAGACGACCGTGACGAGCGGAGCGGACCAAGCGCGCCACCAGGCAAAACCAGACCACAGGACCCCCGCGACCAGCACGGCCAGCATCAAGCCGCCGAGCGCGCGTCGGCTCATCCGGCGGTCTGGGGGTAGCTACCGAGCCATTTCACGACCTCGCAGCGAGGCTTCAGCTCGCCGATGGCCGCCTGGACCGCGGGCGTCTCCCAGTGACCCGGGAAGTCGATGAAGAACAGGTACTCCCAGGCGCGGCGATGGCTCGGGCGCGATTCGATGCGGATCAGGTTGATGCCGCGGTCGGAGAAGGCCGCAAGCGCGCCCTGCAGCGCGCCGGGTTCATGCTTGAGGGTGAGGACGACGCTCGTGACCTCTTCGGGAGCGCCGACCGCGTTGGCGGACTTGGCGATGACGAAGAAGCGCGTGGCGTTGTCGCGGCGATCCTGGATGCCGCGGGCGAGGATGGGGACGCCGCGCGATTCGGCGGCGGTGGCGGAAGCGACGGCGGCCTGACCTTGCGGCGAGCGCGCGACGAGTTCGACGGCGGCCGCGGTGCTGTCGGTCTCGACGAGCGCGGCGGCAGGCAGATGACGGGAGAGCCAGCCGCGGCACTGCGCGAGGGCGATGTCCTTCGAGAGCACCTTGGTCACCTGGTCGAGCGGACCCTGACCGACGAGGCACTGCTCGACCGAGAGCGTGACCTGGGCGACCACCTTAAGATCGGACTCCGCGAGGAGGTCGAGCGAATGGCTGACGACGCCCTCGGTGGAATTCTCGACCGGGACGACGCCGTAGGAAGCCTCGCCGGATTCGACGGCGGCGAAGACGTCGCCGATGGCGCGCAGAGGCAGCGAAGGCACGCTGGTGCCGAAGGCGCGGATCTGGGCCTGCTGGGTGAAGGAGCCTTCCGGCCCGAGGTAGGCGACGGGCTTGGCCATCTGGGCGCCGATGGAGAGCGAGATGATCTCGCGGTAGACGGCGCGGAGGCCGGAAGCGGGGATGGCGGGGGCGGCTTCGGTGATCGAGCGCAGCAACTGCTCTTCCCGCTGCGGGGCGTAGACCGGCGCGCCGGACTTCAGTTTGGCTTCGCCGATGGCGCGGGCCACCTGCAGGCGTTCGCCGAGCAGGCGAAGGATCTCACGGTCGATGCGGTCGACCTCGCGGCGATGGTCTTCGAGGCTCATGCGCTGGGCGTCTCGGGTTCGGGGGGCGGCTCGGTGGCGACCGCGGCGGCGGACTGGTCTTCGAGCGGCAGGCCGACTTCGGCGTCGCCGACTTCGACCGGCGTCGTGGCGCGCGTGATCCATTCGGAAATCTGCGCCGGGGAAAGCACGTCGGAGGCGGGGAGTTCGCCGAGGGAACGCAGGCCCGTGAAATCGAGGAACTTGTCGGTCGTGCCGTACTGCAGCGGACGGCCCGGGAGGTCGGCGCGGCCCGTGACGGCGACGAGTTCGAGCTCAAGCAGGCGGGTGACCGCGCTGTCGACGGAGACGCCGCGGATGGCTTCCATCTCGGAGCGGGTGACCGGCTGGCGGTAGGCGACGATGGAAAGCGTCTCGAGCGAGGCCGGGCTGAGGCGCTGCGGGCGGGGCTCGCCGCGGAGCAGGCGGACCCAGTCGGCGTAGGCCGGGGAGATCACGAGGCGGAAGCCCTCCGGTCCCTGCAGGATGCGGCAGGCGTCATTGGCGTCGCGCATCTCGGCTTCGAGGGCGTCGACGGCTTCGCGGATCTGCGTGGCCGTCAGCAAGGTCGGGACCTGGTCGATGATGTCCTGGATCACTTCCTGGACGGGCGGCCCGGCGGGCAGGACGGTGGGCTCACCGGTGGCTTCCAGCAGGTCGGGCTGCTTCTCGGCGGCCGCCTGGGCATGGTAGCGCTGCACGACCTTCTGGATGTCCTTGATGGACACCGACTCGGAGGTCGAGAACAGGAGCGCCTTGATGATTTTCTTGAGATTGAATTCCACGGGACGAGGGGAGTCTTAAATCGGATTGTAAGGAAGCGGAAGGGCGGTTCAGTGTCCGGCTCCCTGCCCTCTTATCTAGGGGGCGACCATCCCCTGACAACCGCAGACTTTTCACACCCATCATGACCGACGCCAACCACTGCCGCCAACACTCCGCCATCGTCGTGGACGGACCCGACCGCGCCCCCAGCCGAGCGATGCTCCGCGCCGTCGGCTTCAATGACGCCGACTTCCAGAAACCGGTCGTCGGCATCGCCTCGACCTGGTCGATGGTGACCCCGTGCAACATGCACATCGACCGCCTGGCCACCGAAGCCGCCAAGGGCGCGGACGCCGCCGGCGGAAAAGCGGTCATTTTCGGCACGATCACGGTCTCCGACGGCATCTCGATGGGCACCCCGGGCATGCGCTACTCGCTCGTCTCCCGCGAGATCATCGCCGACTCGATCGAGGCCGTCACCGGCGCCGAAGGCTTTGACGGCCTGGTCACCATCGGTGGCTGCGACAAGAACATGCCCGGCTGCGTGATGGCCATGGCTCGCCTCAATCGCCCGTCCGTCTTCGTTTATGGCGGCACCATCGTCCCCGGCCTGCACAAGGGCAAGGCCGCCGACATCGTCACCGTCTTCGAAGCCGTCGGCCAGCACGCCGCCAAGCAGATCGACGACGCCGAGCTCAAGGAGATCGAGAAGTGCTCGATCCCCGGCGAAGGTTCCTGCGGCGGCATGTACACCGCCAACACCATGGCTTCGGCCATCGAGGCGATGGGCCTCAGCCTGCCGGACAGCTCCGCTCAGCTCGCCAACTCCAAGGACAAGCTGAAGGACTGCGAACGCGCCAGCCAGGCCGTGCTCGAACTCCTCAAGAAGAACATCCGTCCGTCGGACATCATCTCCAAGAAGTCCATCGAGAACGCCATCGTCACCGTCATCGCCCTCGGCGGCTCGACGAACGCAGTGCTGCACCTCATCGCGATCGGCCATTCCGCCGGCATCAAGATCACCCTCGAGGACTTCGAGCGCGTCGGCCGCAAGGTCCCGGTGCTCGCCGACCTCAAGCCGAGCGGCAAGTACAACATGGCCCACTTCGTGCGCATCGGCGGCCTCCAGCCGCTCCTCAAGATGCTCCTCGACGCCGGCCTGCTCCACGGCGACTGCATGACGGTCACCGGTAAGACCGTCGCCGAGAACCTCGCGAACGTCGGTCCGTACTCCGCCGACCAGGACGTCGTGCGCCCGATGAACAATCCGATCAAGGCCGACAGCCACCTCCGCGTCCTCCGCGGCAACCTCGCCCCGGACGGCGCGCTCGCCAAGATCACCGGCAAGGAAGGCAGCTCCTTCACCGGCCACGCCATCGTCTACGAATCCGAAGAGGCGTCCCTCCGCGGCATCCTCGACGGCGAGGTCAAGGACGGCCACGTCATCATCATCCGCAACGAAGGCCCCAAGGGCGGCCCCGGCATGCGCGAGATGCTCGGACCCACCAGCGCCGTCATGGGCAAGGGCATGGGCAAGACCGTCGCGCTCATCACGGACGGACGCTTCTCCGGCGGCAGCCACGGCTTCGTCGTCGGCCACGTCTCGCCTGAGGCCGCTTCCGGCGGACCGCTCGCCATCGTCAAGAACGGCGACCGCATCCACATCGACGCGGTGAAGAACGAGCTCAACCTGGACCTGCCGGCCGAAGAGATCGCCCGCCGCCTGAAGGAGTGGAAGCCCACCCCCTGCAAGGAGAAGCGAGGCGTGCTCGCCAAGTACGCCAAGCAGGTGAAGTCGGCCTCCGAAGGCGCCATCACCGACGGCGACTGAGGTCTTTCTGAGCGGAAATGAAAGGGCGGACGCCTCGGCGTTCCGCCCTTTTTGTTGCAAGGGCTTCGGCGGAGGGAGAGTATCAAGGCATCGTGGCCTCCTCCTTCGACCTCTATCGCCAGCAGCTCCTGAATTTCCCTGAACTCGGCGTCTCGCTCGACTTCAGTCGCGCGCCCGCCCCCGCGGGCTTCGCCGAGAAGATGGCGCCAGCCGTCGCCAAGGCGTTCGCCGACATGGCCGCGCTGGAGAAAGGCGCCATCGCCAATCCGGATGAGAAGCGCATGGTCGGCCACTACTGGCTGCGCGCCCCGGAACTCGCGCCTGACGCGAAGATCGCAGCCGACGTGAAGGCGGCCGTCGACGCCATCGCCGGCTTCGCCGCGCAGGTCCACGGCGGTCAGGTCAAAGGCGCCGCCGGCAAGTTCACCGACCTCCTCTGCATCGGCATCGGCGGCTCGGCCCTCGGCCCGCAGTTCGTGGCCGACGCGCTGGGCACCAAGGCCGACAAGCTTCGCGTCCACTTCATCGACAACACCGACCCCGACGGCATCGACCGCGTCTTCGATGCGCTCGGCGGCCGTCTCGGCACCACGCTCGTGGTCGTCACCTCGAAGTCCGGCAGCACGCCCGAACCGCGCAACGGACAGCTTGAAGCCGCGCTCCGCTGGAAGCAGGCCGGCCTCTCCTTCGCCGCCCACGCCGTCGCCGTCACCGGCGATGGCAGCCAGCTCGACCAGGTCGCCGTCGCCGAGAAGTGGCTCGCCCGCTTCCCGATGTGGGATTGGGTCGGCGGACGCACCAGCGAGATCGGTCCGGTCGGACTCCTTCCGGCCGCACTGCAAGGCCTCGACATCCGCGGCCTGCTCACCGGGGCACGCGAGATGGACGCCCTCACGCGCGTTCCTGATGCCGCCCGCAACCCCGCCGCGGCGATGGCGCTGGCCTGGCATCATCTCACCGAAGGCCGCGGCTCCAAGGCCATGGTGGTGCTCCCCTACAAGGATCGCCTCCTGCTCTTCTCCCGCTATCTCCAGCAGCTCGTCATGGAATCCCTCGGCAAGGAGCATGACCTCCAGGGCCGTCAGGTCTTCCAGGGCCTGACCGTCTACGGCAACAAAGGCTCCACCGACCAGCACGCCTACGTGCAGCAGCTTCGCGACGGTGTGAATAACTTTTTCGCCGTGTTCATCGAAGTCCTCAAGGACCGCGAAGGCGCCTCGCCGGAAGTCGAACCCGGCGTGACCTCCGGCGACTACCTGCAGGCCTTCCTGCTGGGTACCCGCGATGCCCTTTCCGGCAGCGGACGCGCCAACATCACCATCACCCTCCAGCAGGTGGACGCACGCGCCATCGGCATGCTGATCGCGCTTTTCGAAAGAGCCGTCGGACTCTACGCCAACCTCCTTGGCATCAACGCCTACCACCAGCCCGGCGTCGAAGCCGGCAAGAAGGCCGCCTCCGAGACCCTGAAAATCCGTGCCGCCGCCCTCGCCGCCTTGGCCAGATCCAAGGGTAAATGGTTCTCCGCACGGCAGGTTTGCGAGGAAATTGCTCTTGAGGGACGGGAGGAATTGGTGTTCAAAGTCCTCCTGCACGTTTCCGCCAACCCCGGGGCGATTACTCGACAGGATTCTCCTGACCCCGGGCTCACTCTCTTCCGTCATTCCTAACCCCCTTCCTTCCCCTACCCCATGAAACCGAAGCTCAACGCCTTCCTGCGCATCCTGACCGTCGTGCTGGCCCTCGCCGCCGTCGCCTTCGCGGTCCTCCTGAAAGGCAAGATGGACGTCGCCCTCACCAACACCGCTTGGGCCGTGACCGACGAAGAAGTCAAAGCCGGCAAGGAATACGACGCCCGCATGGCCTCGCTCGCCGGCGTCAAGGCGCTCCTCGACAAGAAGCGCAAGGACATCGAAGAAGCCAACCTGGCCAAGAAGGACCTCACCGCTACGGTCGCCGATAAGAACACGAAGATCGAAGGCCTGACCGCCGCCAACACCACCCTCGAAGGCGAACGCGCCGAGCTCACCCGCAAGCGCGACGAACTCGCCGCCCAGCTGACCGACGCCAACAGCAAGAAGGACGGCGCCGTCGCCGAACTCACCACCGTCAAGGAAGACCTCGTCCGCGCCACCGAGAAGGCCGCCGGCATGTTCACCAAGGAACAGCTCGCCGAGATCGAAGCCAAGGCCACCAAGGCCGAAGAACTCGCCGCCGCCCTCCGTGGCAAGTACACCGCCCTGCACGCCTGGGCCTCCCGCGCCGCTGAGAACAACGCTCCGGGCGGCTTCCAGCGCGACCCCTTCGGCGAGCCCGCCAAGGAAGGCGAAGCCCCGACCGCCGTCGCCGTGACCGTCGAAGCCGCCACCGACTCCGTCCTGACCAACATCCTGGCCCTCGACGCCAATTCCGGCATCGTCGCCTTCTCCGTCGGCGAAGCCAACGGTATCAAGGAAAAGGCCGATTTCGACGTGAAGATCGACGGCAAGAAGATCGGACGCGTTCGCATCTCCTCCGTGAAGGGAGCCGTCTCCTACGGCCAGCTCCAGCCCGACAAGGACCTTGACCTCGGCGCCATCGCCAAGGCCTCCTCGGTCTCGCTGGTTCCTTCCACCAAGCTCGCCAGCAAGTAAGATGTCCGCCCGCCTCACCATCGCTCTCGCCCTCCTCGCCTGCCTCGGCGGTCTGGTCGGGTGCGAGACCGTCGAGAAGCCGGCTGACTCCATGCTACCGCAGTCTCAGCCCGCCAACTGGCAGGGCGGCCTTCCGGGCGTCACGACGCCTGGTTCCGGCTACCGCCGCTGATGACCGCCCGCGACGCAGGCGCCGACGGCCGCCCGGCCGGTCGGCTCTGGGTCGTGGCCACCCCGCTGGGTAACCTCGGTGACATCACCGCGCGCGCCCGTGAAGCCATCGCCGAGTGCGATCTGGTGGCCTGCGAGGACACGCGGGTGACCGGCGGACTGCTCCGTCACCTCGACATTTCCAAGCCGATGCTCGCCTACCACGAGCACAACGAAAAGGACGCCGCGGTGCTCATCGCCGACAAAGTGGCCGGCGGCGCCCGCATCGCCTTGATCACCGACGCCGGCACGCCCGGCATCAGCGACCCCGGTTTCCGCGTGACCCGCGAATGCCGCCGCCGCGGATTGACCGTCACGCCCCTGCCCGGCCCCTGCGCCATCGTCGCCCTGCTCTCCGCTTCGGGACTGCCGACCAACGCCTTCCGCTTCGTCGGCTTCCTGGCGCCGAAATCCGCCGCCCGTCGTCGCTTCCTCGAAGGCCTCAAGCCGGCGGACGAGACCGTCGTGCTGCACGAGTCCTGCCACCGGATCGGCGACTTCCTCGACGAGATGCTTGAGATCCTCGGCCCCGCCCGGGTCGTCTGCGTCGGCCGCGAACTCACCAAGCTGCACGAGACCATCCGCACCGCGCCGCTGGCCGAGCTGGTGCCAGCCTTGAAGAGCGGCTCGCTCAAGGGCGAGTTCACGGTGGCGATCGCGCCGGCCGACTTCGTCCTCTGACCCTTATCGCGGGTTGACCAGTCGGGCGGTTCGACCGCATCCTAGCGGCCAATGGCGGGTTTCGACGACAGTCTGGTCCGCGAGTATTTCGAGATGAACGGTTTCTTCGTGCGTCAGTCGCGCAAGTACGCCGTCCAGTCCCGCCGGAAACGCGCCGACGAAGAAGGCGACCTGCTGGTGATCAATCCGTCACCCCGTCGCGGCGGCGAGATCCCCTTCCAGCTTTTCAGCTCCGACCTGCCCGGCCTGTCCGCCGCCGTCGTGGCGGTGAAGGCCTGGCATACGACGAAGGCCATCACGCCGACGATGATCAAGAAAGGCGACCTCCTGGAATTCGTCCGCAAGGAGGCCGTCGAAGCGGCCAAGGAGGCGTTCGCCGACCTCACGCCGACCGAGGGCCAGCCCCTCGCCAAGGTCCTCGTGCTCCCGGGCATCCCGGCCGCCGAGCCACAGCGCTCCGAAAGCATCACGCTGCTCCGGGAGAGCGGCGTGGACCATGTGCTGACCTTCCGGACCATCCTTGAGAACCTCGTCCAGGCGGTCGAATCGAACCAGAGCTACGCGAAATCCGACACCTTGCAGTTGCTCCGCCTGCTCCGCGTCTACGATATGGTCAAGGCCGCCCAGCTCGAGCTGTTCGGCTCCGCCCTCCCCCCGAAGTGATCCATCCCTCCGCCCAGGTCCACTCAGCCGCCCGCCTCGCGCCCGACGTCGAGGTCGGCCCGTTCGCGGTCATCGAGGCCGGCGCGGTGCTCGGGGCCGGCTGTCGCGTCGCGGCGCACGCGATCGTCAAAGCCCGCGCCCGCCTCGGCGCCGGCGTGCGCGTCGACCATTTCGCGGTCGTCGGCGGCGATCCGCAGGACCTCTCCTTCGACCCCGCGACGGACTCCGGCACGGTCATCGGCGACCGCACGGTGATCCGTGAGCATGTGACGGTCCATCGCGCCACGAAGGCCGGCGAGCACACGGTCATCGGCACGGATGGCCTGCTCATGGCCGGCAGTCACGTCGCCCACGACTGCGTGCTCGGCGACCACGTCATCCTCGCGAACGGCTGCATGCTCGGCGGCCACGTGCACGTCGGCGACCGGGCCTTCGTGAGCGGCGGCGTCGCGGTCCACCAATTCTGCCGCATCGGCGGCGGCGCCCTCGTCTCGGGCAACGCCGTCATCACCGAAGACGTGCCGCCGAACGCGCTCGCCCACGGCCGTAACCTCGTCGCCGGTCTCAACCTCGTCGGGATGCGTCGTCGCGCGTTACCGGTCACCGCCGTCGCCGAGATCAAGCGGGCCTACCACGCCGTCTACGCCTCACAGGGAGCCTGCGCCGCGCTCGCGCAGGAGGCCCTGGCGACCGGCGCTTACCAGACCGCGGAAGCGCGCGATTTCCTGAACTTCTTCCTCGGCGGCAAGCGCGGCCGCTTCGTCTCGCCCGCATGAGCGCCTTACCCGTCGCCGTCACTTGCGGAGACCCGGCCGGCGTCGGACCGGAACTCCTCGTATCGTGGCTCAAGGCCCATCCGGAGCAGGCCGACACGGTCATGCCCATAGGCCCGGCTGACTGGATCGCTTCGCTCGGTCGCGGGCTCGCCGTCGGGCCGACCGACTACCGCACGCAACCGGGTCGCCCCGACGATGCCGGCCAGCTCATCGCGATCGAAGCGATGGAACTCGCCGCCCGCGGCACGACCGGCGGGCGTTTCGCGGCGGTCGTCACCGGACCGGTGAACAAGAAGGGCCTCGCCGGCGTGGGCTATGACTTCCCCGG
>RDYO01000146.1 GCA_004293385.1 Verrucomicrobiota bacterium | reverse complement strand
GCGCAGCCGGCGAGGGCCATGGCCTGATAGTCGTCGGTGGTGCGGCTCACCATGTGGCCGTGCGGTTCGATGTAACGCATGGTCGGCGGCTTACTTGAGGCCGGGCCAGACGCCCGAGGCGGCCTTGGTGTCGGCCTTGGCGATGGGTTCGACGGAAGGGTCGCTCCAGAGGTTCAGGATGCGGGCGACGCGGCCTTCGTCCTCCTCAAGGAGGAGCGGGAGGGCGGCGCGGAGGCCCCGGACGCGGTGGTCTTCGCCCCCGGCGGCACGATCAAGTCGGTCCAGGAAGGCCGCCAGGTCGAGCAGCTTGTACCGGGCGTCCATGAAATGCAGGTCGGCCACCTGCTCGCGAGTGCGGGCGGGGGCGCCGGGATGGGGTTGGGGGGTCGACATGGGGGGAGGCACGCCTGCGCGCGCTTTGATAAGACACCAAAGTGCGGCAGAGGTCCCCGCTGGTCAAGCCACCCCGCCCGACGGCGGGCGAGGGCTTACTTCTTGGCCGGGGCTTCCTTGGCTTCCTTCTCGTACTCGGCGGCGGTCCAAGGGGTCTTGCGATCGGCGTACTTCTTCTTGATCGCGGTGACTTCGGCTTCGGTCACGTTCGGACCGGCGTTGCCCCAGCTGTTGTTCACGTAATTGACGACGTCAGCGATGTCCTTGTCGGACAGGCCGGCGACCGGGGGCATCATGCTGTTGTAGGTGACACCCTTGACGGTGACCGGACCCTGCATGCCGTTGATGATGTTACGGACGGCGATGGAGGCATCCTTGGAGACCCACTCCGAACCGGCGAGGGGCGGGAAGACGGGCGGGAGGCCCATGCCCGTAGGCTGGTGGCAGGCGATGCAGGTGCGGGAGTAGACGGCTTGGCCGCGCTTGATGGAGTCGGCGTCGGGGGCGGCCACGGCGGCGGCGGCGAGGAAGACGAGGGCGAGGTGCTTGAGGGAGGTCATGGGTGCGTTAAGTGACAGCGTTGTGGGAAATGAAGAAGACCTCAAAAGCAAAAGGGTGCTCCCCTGACCCTAGGGGAGGTAATTAGCCCGAGCCCCCACGGGCATAAGGGCGGGCTGGTCAGGTTTAATGCGACAAACGGGCTTCGGTCACCCCGGTCGTCTCTTAGGCCTCAGACCCTATTAAAATCGGGTGGAAATCATCGGAAACCTCCCTAGCCTGTTTAGTATGAAAACGCCAGAACCCCGTCTGGAGTGGATGCGACTCGTGCGCCCGGAGAGCCTGCGCGCGGTGTTCGATCACCTACCCGGGGTGATGTTCTTCGCCAAGGACTTGGCGGGCCGTTTCACGATGGCCAACCTCGCTTTCGCGCAACGCTGCGGCTTCCCCGACGAAGCGAGCCTGCTCGGTAAGAGCGACGCCGACATCTTCCCGGCGGAACTCGCGGCGGCCTTCAAGAAGAAGGACCTGCAGATCTGCCAGACCGGCCAGCCTCTGCCCCGCATCATCGAGCTCTTCCCCAACGCCAACGGCGACCACGTCTGGTATGAGACCACCAAAGTCCCCGTCTTCGACGAAGCCGGGCGGGCCTGCGGAGTCTGCGGGACCGTTCGCAGTTACGAAGGCACGAAGGCTCTCCTCGAGCCGTTCCTGCAGGTCGAAGCCGCGGCGGAGTTCATCAAGGACAACCTCACGACCTCCCTGAACATCGCCAAGCTGGCCAAGCTCACCGGGATGTCGGTCCGGCAGTTCGAGCGTAAATTCCATAAGGCCTACCAGGTCAGCCCCCGCGGCTACCTCGTGCGCATGCGGGTGGCGGCCTCGTCGGACCTGCTCCGCACCACCTCCCTCCGCCCGTCCGAGATCGCCCACCAGACGGGCTTCTACGACGCCAGTGATTTCTCCCGCCAGTTCCGCCGGGCGATGAAGGTCAGCCCGACCGAGTTCCGACGCGCCTTAAAGGCCTGACGACCAACCCCTAAAGGAGGTTCTGGCCCCTAGATGCCTTCTCGACAGAGGGGGTCTGATGGGTTTTATTCACACCCGTACCCCCCTACACTATGCAAGAAACTACCGTACCTAATGCGAAGCGGCTCCTCTGGGCTGGCTTCATGGCTATCCTCGCGGCCGGCGTCGGCTTCGCCCTCCGTGGCGGCATCTTCGGCGCCTGGGCGTCCGAATACGGCTTCACCGCCTCCCAGCTCGGTGCCATCGGCGGCGCCGGTTTCTCGGGCTTCTGCTTCGGTATCATCATCGGCGGCGTGATCGTCGACAAGATCGGCTACGGTAAGCTCGTCGCCGTCGCCCTCCTCGGCCACATCCTCTCGGCGTTCATCACCTTCGGCGCCTCGACCCCGCAGAACGCGTACGACTTCCTCTACTGGGGCATGTTCGTCTTCGCCTTCGCGAACGGCACCCTCGAAGCCGTGGCCAACCCGCTCGTCGCCACGATCTTCCCCAAGCAGCGCACGCACTACCTCAACATCCTCCACGCCTCCTGGCCGCTCGGCATGGTCGTCGGCGCCCTCGCCTCCTACCTCCTCGGCTCCGTCCTGGGTCTCGGCTGGAAGGCTCAGCTGTCCTTCTACCTCGTCCCGACCATCGCCTACGCGGTGATGTTCATGGGCCAGACCTTCCCGAAGTCGGAAGCCGCCGAAAAGGGCGCCTCCTTCTCCGAGATGTTCAAGGACGTCGGCATCCTGGGCTCGCTCGTCGCCTGCTACCTGCTCTCGATCTTCCTCGGTAACGTCCTCGGCCCGGTGTTCAACGTCGACAACCTCGGCCTCTACCTCGCCGGCGTGCTCCTGATCGCCGTCGGTGTCATCACCCGCTTCTCGATCGGTTCCCTCCTCCTGTTCGTGCTCTTCCTCACCCACGCCATCGTCGGCGCGGTCGAGCTCGGCACCGACTCCTGGATCGAAGCCATCACCGGCAACCTCTTCACCGCCGAGCAGGGTAAGATGCTCTTCATCTGGACCTCGGCCATCATGTTCGGCCTGCGCTTCTGCGCCCACTGGATCGAGACCAAGCTCGGCCTCTCCCCGATCGGCATCCTGGTCACCTCGGCGCTCCTTGCGTTCGGCGGTCTCCAGCTCGCCTCCGGCATGAACAGCTTCGCCATCGCGCTCCTCGCCCTCGGCATCTACGCCCTCGGCAAGACGTTCTTCTGGCCCACGATGCTCGCCGTCGTCGGCGACCGCTTCCCGCGCTCCGGCGCCGTGGCCATGTCCATCATGGGCGGCATCGGCATGCTCTCCGCCGGCCTGATCGGCGGCCCCGGCCTCGGCTACGCCAAGGACCGCTTCACCGCCGAAGCCCTCCAGAAGGACGCCCCGGCCGCCTACGCTTCCGCCAAGGCTTCCACGGAGTCGAAGTTCCTCTTCCTCGCTCCGGTGACCGCCGTCGCGGGTGACAAGCTCGAAGCCGCCAAGAAGGCCGGCGACAAGGGCACGGCCGACCAGAAGGCCATCGTCGCCGCCAATCAGGCCGGTGACCGCGCCACGCTGAAGGCCGACTCCTTCCTGCCGCTGACCATGGCTGCGATCTACCTGCTGCTGCTCTTCTACTTCAAGAGCATCGGCGGCTACCGCGCCCTGAAGATCGAAGAGCAGGTCTAAGCGAACCGCCCTTCCCCGCCGAAGGCCGCCCACCCGGGCGGCCTTCTTGTTTGGTAGGTTTGCGAACGGGGTCCGTCGGTTACATCCTAGCAAATCGGCTTCCGTCCGCCGTGGGTTTGGGCTGAATGAAGCCACTCCCATGAGCACCCCGAAGATTCGCATCGCGCTGGCCGGCCTCGGCTTCGGCGCCGAATTCATCCCGATCTACCTCGCGCACCCCAACGCGGAGATCGCCGCCATCTGCCAGCG
>RDYO01000015.1 GCA_004293385.1 Verrucomicrobiota bacterium | reverse complement strand
GCACCGTCGGCCAAGGCGTCTGGAAGCACCTGCACGAGAAGCAGGCCGACCTCGAGTCCCGCCTCGGGGTGAAGCTCGACCTCCGCAAGGCCTCCGTCCGCGACCTTAAGAAGAAGCGCGCGGTCAAGATCCCGGCCTCGAAGCTGACCACCAACGTCAACGAGATCATCGATGACCCGAAGGTCCACGTGGTCTGCGAACTCATCGGCGGCACCACCAAGGCACGCGAACTGACCCTGCGCGCCCTGCGCCTCGGCAAGGTCGTCGTCTCGGCCAACAAAGCCCTGCTCTGCGAACACGGCCCGGAGATCATGCAGGCCGTCCGCCAGCATGGCGGACAGTTCCTCTTCGAAGCCAGCGTCGCCGGCGGCATCCCGATCATCAAGGCCATCCGCGAAGGCCTCGTCGCCAATCGCTTCGAACTGATCGTCGGCATCCTCAACGGCACCTGCAACCACATCCTCACCCGCATGGGCGAGGACGGCCTTTCGTTCGCCGACGCCCTCAAGGAAGCCCAGGAACTCGGTTACGCCGAAGCCGACCCGACGCTCGACGTCGACGGCATCGACGCCTTCCACAAGGCCTCCATCCTCGCCTGGCTCGCGCACGGCAAGTGGGCGCCCTCGTCCCGCACGCTCGTCGAAGGTATCCGCAAGATCGGGCCGGCTGACATCGACTTCGCCCGCCGCTTCGGCTTCGCGCTCAAGCACCTCGCCGTCATCCGCCGCGACTTCAAGTCGAACTGGATGACCGTCGGCGTCTACCCTTCCCTCGTCCCGAACCGCGACATCCTCGCGCGCGTCTCCGGCGTCAACAACGGCATCACCCTCCGCGGTGACGTCGTCGGCGCCACCACCCTCACCGGCCGCGGCGCCGGCGGCGACGCCACCGCTTCCGCCGTCATCGGCGACATCGTCGACGCCATCGCCGCCCTGACCGGCGCGATCCCGCAGGCCCTCTCGCCCGACGCCCTCGCCGCCCGCGAGAAGGCCGGCCGCGCCCTGCGCATGGCCTCGATCGACGAGATCGTCTCGCCCTTCTACCTGCGCCTCTCGCTGCTCGACAAGGCCGGCGTGTCCGAAGGCATCTACCGCATCTTCTCGAAGCACAAGGTGTCCATCGCCCGCGTCATCCAGTACGAGCACCCCAACCAGGGCCGCGGCACCGTCACCCTCTCGACCTACCCGGTGAGCGAACGCAAGATGTCCGCGGTCTTGACAGAATTGCGCCGCCTCAAGACGGTGCTCGAGGAGCCGGTCGTGCTCCGCATCTTCTCCCCCGAATCCTGATCTCCCGGTGGCCCTCATCGTCCAGAAATACGGCGGCACTTCCGTCGGCAACGTCGACCGCATCCAGAACGTCGCGGCCAAGATCAAGGAACAGTGGTCCAAGGGTAATCGGATCGTCGTGATCGTCTCCGCCCGCAGCGGCGTGACCAACGACCTCATCGCCCGCGCCAAGGCCCTCTCGAAGCTCCCTGATGAGCGCGAGATGGACGTCCTGATGGCCGTCGGCGAACAGGAGACCATCGCCCTCACGGTCATGGCCCTCCACGCCATCGGCGTCCCCGCCGTCTCCCGCACGGGCGCCCAGGCCGGCATCTTCACGGACGACATCCACACCCGCGCCCGCATCACCCGCATCACCGGCGGCGACCTGCTCGCCCGCCTCGACGAAGGCAAGGTCGTCGTGGTCGCCGGCTTCCAAGGCTGCACGGACAAGGGCGAAGTCACCACGCTCGGCCGCGGCGGCTCGGACCTCACCGCCATCGCCGTCGCCGCCTCCATCAAGGCCGACCTCTGCCAGATCTACACCGACGTCGACGGCGTCTACACCGCCGACCCCCGCATCGTGCTCAACGCGAGCAAGCTGCCGGAAATCTCCTACGAGGAGATGCTCGAGCTCGCTTCCAGCGGCTCCAAGGTCATGCAGTCGCGCTCCGTCGAGTTCGCGCAGAAATACAACGTGCCCTTCGAGGTCCGTTCCTCCTTTAACGACCAACCTGGTACCATCGTGAAAGCCATCGACAAGACCCTTGAAGACGCGGCCATCGCCGGCGTCGCCCTCGACCGCCTGCAGACCCGCGTCACGGTGAACGACCTGCCCGACAGCCCCCAGGCCCTCTCCGCCCTCTTCGACGACCTCGGCGAGGCCGGCCTCAGCGTCGACATGATCATCAAGAACCTGGGCAAGGACGGCAAAGCCAACCTGACCTTCTCGGTGACCACCGCTGAATTCTCCCGCGTCGAAGCCGTCGTCGGCCAGACCCTCAAGAAGCTCGGCTCGGGCTCCGTCCGTTCCGCCGGCGAGATCTCCAAGCTGTCCATCGTGGGCGTCGGCATGATCTCCCACCCCGGCGTCGCCGGCACCCTCTTCAAGGCCCTCGCGTCCGTCGGCATCAACAGCGAACTCATCACGACTTCCGAGATCAAGATCTCCGTCGCGCTCGAGCCCGCCAAGGCCGACGCCGCCGTCCGCGCCGTGCACACGGCCTTCGGTCTCGACAAGGCCTGAGCCGGCACTCGCCTCTTGCCCGCCGCCCCGCCCCGACCATATTCGGGGCGATGCTGCGGTTCACCCTGGCCACCTTCCTCGCCCTCGGCGTCCTCGCGCCGGGTCGGTCGGTGTCGCAGGAACTTCCGCCGAACCTCCTGACGGCCCCCGCTCCGGTCGGCTCCGCCGAACGTCCGGACGGTCGCGCGCTGCTCGGACTGGCCGACCAAGCCTTGGCCGCCGGGCTTTCCTCCACCGCGGCGGGCTTCTACGCCCAGCTGCTCGCCGATCCGCGGTTGGATGAGAAGTCCCGCGAACTCGCCGGACTCGGCCTGACCGCCGCCACCCTCGAACGCGCCCGCGTACCGGAGACGAAAGCGGCGCTGAAGTTCCTCCCGAAGTCCGCCCGCAAGACCTTGCGCGAAGGCCTGCTCGCGCTCCTCGAGAACGACCTCGACGCCGCCCGCAGGCTGTCGGCGGAACTCGACCTCCCCGGACTGCCGGCCCACGAAGCGGCCTGGGGCCACGCCCTGCGCTGGATGATCGCCGCGGCCCAAGGCGACAACCTCAACGCGACGCTCAGCCAGGAGGCCATCGCCCGCACGGCCGTCTCCGAAGAACAGCGTCAGCGCATCGAACTCCTCGGCTACCGCGCCACGATCCTCGCCGGCAAGGTCGAGGACCGTACGCTCGAAGCCTTGCGCGAACTCGCCGACGAAGCCCGCGGCACGCCGCTCGCCTACGCCTACGCCCGTAATCTCGCGCTCGCCCATGCCCAGCGCAAGGACCCCAAGCGCGCGGCGCAGGCCCTCGCCGCGGCCGGTCCGTTGGCGCCCGCCCGCCAGGCCGAAGCCGACCTCCTCGCCGGACTGATCCTCGGCGCCGACAACATCGCCGGACGCGAACGCCTGAAGGAGGCCGCGCGCAATCCGGCCAACGTCGCCGTGCGGCTCACCGCCCTGCGCGCGCTCGTCGCCGCCGCCGACCCGCGGGCCGAAGCCGAGCCCGGCAAGCCGATCGACACCCGCGCGGTGGCCAATGAGGTGAACGATTTCCTGCTCCGCCAGAATCCGGGCTCGCTCACCTACCATTGTCCGCGCGACCCGCAGGTGCTCGACGCGATCCACCTCGCCCGCGCCCAGCTGATGCTCTTCGCCGGCAGCCGCGAGAAGGCCCGTCAGGCCGCCGAAGACCTGCTTAAGGACGTCCCCGCGAGCCCGCTCGCCCGTGAGGCGACGCGCACGCTGGCCATCGCCGCCTGGGGCGACGGTTCCTTCCGTCTGGCCGCGACCCACCTCACCACCCTCGCCGACGCGAGCGTCGAGCCGGAGCGCGCCGGCCTGCGCATCGCGGCCGCCGACTGTCTCTTCCTCGCCAAGGACTTCGCGCTCGCCGAGAAAGCCTACGCCGGCCTGCAGCAGGAAGCCGCCGACATCCGGCTGGCCGAAGACGCCTTCCACCAGCGCGTGCTCTGCCTGCTCGAGACGAGCGACGACGCCGCCGCCTGGGATCGCGTGGCGCTCGCCATCGAAGAGACCGCCCGCTCTCGCCGCACGCGCACGGGCGAGCCGCTCTGGTCCGCCGCGTGGAGCCTCGTCGAGGACGCCCGCAAAGCCGGCCGCGCCCCCGAAGCCGAGAAGACCCTGAACCGGCTGCGCCCCTTGCTCGCCGATGCGCGCGCCGACTACGCCCTGCGCTTCGCCTGGCAGTCCGCCCTGCTCGCCATCGCCCAAGGCCGCCTCACCCAGGCCGGCCAGCTCGCCGGCGAGATCGACCGCCGACTGGAGAACCTTCCCGCCGACCCCGCGCTCAGCGAACTCCGCAAAGCCGTCCAGGAACTCCGGGGCCACGCGGCCTTGCTCAAGGCGCGCACCGCCCTCAACGCCGGCTCGGCGCAAGGCCTCGACGAACTCGTGACGCTCCGTCGTCGCTTCGGCAAGGTCCCCGCGGCCGCCGCTTCCTATCTCGTGGAAGGCCGACACCTCGCCTCGGTCGGACGTCATGCCGACGCGCAGGACCGCTTCGAAGCGCTGGCCAAGGATTTCCAAGGCGAGCCGACGCTGGCGGAATTCGCTTCGCTCGGTCTCTACGAAGCCGCCGAACAGGCCGCCCTGCAGGCTCCGACGGCCGGCGAAGGCAAGCTCAAGGACGCCGTCGAACTCCTGGAACGCTTCACCGAGACGTATCCGCTCAGCCCGCTCCTCACCCGCGTCACGCTGCGCCGCGCCGAGATCCTCCGCTCGCTCGGTCAGTTCGACAAGGCGCTGCTGGTGCTCGACGGCCTCATCCGCGAACGCCCGACCGACGTCGCCCGTCCGCTCGCCGAGATGGCCCGCGCCGACGCCCTCTTCGGGCTCGCCCAGCTGCGCCGCGACCGCAACGGCCAGCTTGACCGTCAACGCATCGCCCGCGCGGCCGCCGCCTATGAGCGCATCGCCGAAGCGTGGTCCAAGGATTCCGCCGACACGCAGACCGAGGCCTGGTACAAGTGGGCGTTGACGCTCACCGAACGCGCCAAGGCTGAGACCGGCCCGGAAGCCGTCGCCTCCCGCAACGAAGCCCGCAAGGTGCTGCTCCGGGCGCTCGGCGCGCTGCGCGGCGAACGTCCCGCCGACACGGCGGGCCGCTTCTCCGCGGAAGGCCGGCTCTGGCTCGCCCGCTCCGTCCTGCTGATGGGCGAACTCAGCGAACAGGACGGCGACAAGGCGGAAGCCATGGCGGCCTACTCCATCATCGTGACGGTCAACCAAGGCCTCCCTGCCGGCCTCAGCCGCCTTCCCGGCCAGGCCACCGCCGAAAGCAAACTTGCGACCCTCCGCGGTTCGTCGTCCACTCCCAAGTAAGCCCCATGCGTTTCTCCTTCCCCTTCGACGCCGGTCCTTTCGTGTGGCTCCTGCTCGTCCTGGCCTTCCTCGCCCTGGTCTTCGTCGTCGAACGCGCGCTCTTCCTCCATCGCGGCCTCGTCCTCTCCTCCGACTTCATCGAAGGCGTCCGTAACAACCTGCGCGCCGGCCGCCCGCTTGAGGCGCTCGCCGCCTGCGAAGAGTCGCCCGGCCCGGTCCCGCGCGTCGTGAAGGCCGCGCTCCTCCGCGCGGGCTCCGGCGAGGAAGCCATGCGGGCCGCCGCCACCGAGGCCGCGCTCCTGGAACTGCCCGTGCTGGAACGTCGCCTCGGCACCATCGCCGCGATCGGCCGCGTCGCCCCGCTGCTCGGCCTGGCCGGCGCCATCTTCGCCGGCTTCGACCTCGCGACCGCCCTCCGCGACGGCAGCGTCTACGGTTCCGCGGACGGCCTCCTGCTCGTCGTCCAAGGCGCGCTCGCCACCGCCGGCTTCGCGATGGTCATCGCCGCCGGCTGCGCCCTCGGCCACCACTTCCTCGTCGGCCGCGTCCGCTCGATCGTCACGGAGATGGAGATCGCCGCCCATTCCATCATCACCTTCGTGCGCCACGAGCTGCCGGAGGAGAAGCCGCGCCAGCCCTGAGATGCGCACGCCCCTCGGAGTCCTGGAGAAAGTCCGGCCCGCCGAACGCGGCCTCGACTTCGCGCCCCTGGCCCTCGCGCTCGTCTGCGCCGCCCTGACCTACGTCCTCTCGGCCGAATTCATCTTCGCGCCGGGCATGTACGTGGGCTTCGACCAGCGCCCCGGGGCCGTGACCTCCACCCTCGAGACGCCGCGCACGACCACTCCCGACCTGGCCCGCACTTCCCTGACGGTCACCCTCGTCTCCGCCCGCGGTACCGGCGTGTATGTCGTGGCGGGCCGCGTCGTGGACCGTACCGGCCTGAGCGCCGAGCTACGCCGCGTCGCCGCTTCCGGCGGCTCGACCCGTCCGGTGCTGATCAAGGCCGACGCTTCGCTGACCATGCAGATGTTCCTCGAGGTCTGCGAACTGGCCCGACAGGCGGGTTTCCCGGGAGTCCTGGTGGCCGCCGACGAGCGTTGATTCGCGGTTGCCAGACGCGAGCCGCGTAGAACATCCTCCGGCCACGTGTCGTCCCCCGCGCCCAGCCCCTCCGTCCCGTCCGCCCCTCCGCGGCACATCGGCATCATCATGGACGGCAACGGCCGCTGGGCCGCCGCGAAGGGCCTGCCCCGCCTCGAAGGCCATCGTCGGGGCGCCGAACGCCTGATCGAGACCGTCGACGCCTGCATCGACGCCGGAGTCAACACGCTCACCGTGTTCGCGTTCTCCGCCGAGAACTGGAAACGCCCGCTCGAAGAAGTCAGCGGCCTCTTCAAGCTCGGCGAATGGATCCTCCGCGCGCACCTCGCCCGGCTGGAGAAGCGCAACGTTCGCCTGCACGTCATCGGTGACATCACCGCCCTGCCCGACTTCGTCCGCTCGCCTCTCGAGGACGTGATCAAGTCGAGCAAGGACAACACCGCCTTCAACCTCGTCGTCGCGCTCAACTACGGCGCCCGCCAGGAAATCGTCGCCGCCGCCCGCTCGCTCGCCGCCGACGTCGCCGCCGGCAAGCTTGCTCCAGAAGCCGTGGACTGGTCCGCCGTCGAAGCCCGCCTGCAGACCGCCGGCCTGCCCGACCCTGACCTCATCATCCGCACCTCGGGCGAATTCCGCCTGAGCAACTTCCTGCTCCTGCAGTCCGCCTACGCCGAGATCGTCTTCGCGTCCGTCTTCTGGCCCGACTTCGACAAGGCGCAGCTGCATCTCGCCCTCGCCGAGTACGCCAAGCGCGAACGTCGCTTCGGCATGACCGGCGCCCAAGTCCAGACCCCCGCCCAAGCATGAAAGACCGCGCCCTCAGCACCATCGGTCTCTGGGTCGTCGTCGGACTCGTGATATGGATCGGCGGCTTCTTCTCGGTCGCGGAACAGGCGTCCTTCGGCCTGCTCGCGCTGATCATCGGCGCGGCGCAGTATGAGTTCTACTCGCTGGCGCAGCGCATCCCCGGCGTGCCTCGCCCGAGCCTGTCCGGCATCGTCGCCGGCTTCACCCTGCACTTCGCGCTCTTCTTCTTCGCCCCCGAACAGGCGCGCACCCACGTCGTGCTGACGATCGGCGCCCTGCTCATCGGCGCGCACCTGCTGTCCTTGCTGCGTCACCCCGGCGAAGTGCCGACGCTCCTGCGCCGCTTCCCCACGCTCTACGGCTTCGCCTACCTGCCGTTCATGCTGGCCTCGCTCATCGCCATCGCGCGCATGAAGGAAGGCCAGCTGCTCACGACCCAGTCCGTCGGACTTTACTACGTCGTCTGGGTGTTCGTCGCCACGAAGTTCACCGACGTCGGCGGCCTCCTCTTCGGCGTGCCTTTCGGCAAGCACAAGATCGCCCCGACCATCAGCCCGGCCAAGAGCTGGGAAGGTTGCGCGGGCGGCCTCGCCTGCTCCGCGCTCGTCTCCGGACTCTACGCCTGGCTGCTGCGCGACGCCGTCGGCGTGAGCTTCATGGTGCCCTGGAAGGCGGCCGTCCTGGCCCTGCCGATCGCGGTGCTGAGCATCCCCTCCGACCTAGTGGAGTCCGTCTTCAAGCGGCTCGCCGGCGCCAAGGATTCCGGCGCGACCATTCCCGGCATCGGCGGCGCGCTCGACCTGATCGACAGCATGGTGCTCACTTCGCCGGCCGCGCTGATCCTGCTGTCCTACTTCCTCGAGTGGGCCAAGCGCGGCTGATGACCGCGTCCGCGCCAGCGATCCACGTCCTGACGGGACCGACCGCCGTCGGCAAGACGGAGACCGCCCTGCGCTGGGCGGAGCAGCACGACGCCGAAATCATCTCGTGCGATTCGGTCTGCGTCTATCGCGGCATGGACGTCGGTTCGGCCAAGCCTACCGCCGAGGAACAGCGCCGCGTCCGCCACCACGGCCTCGACCTCGTCGACCCGTGCGAACGCTACTCGGTCTCGCAATACGTCGACATGGCCCGCGCGGCGATCGCCGGCGCGCACGCCCGCGGCAAACGCATCCTCGTGACGGGCGGCAGCGGCTTCTATCTCGCCGCGTTCTTCGGGCCCGTCACGGACGAGCTGGAAATTCCGTCGGCGATCACGGAGGAAGTGCGTACGCTCCACCGCCAAGGACTCGCCTCGCTCTTGCTGCGGCTCCGCGAACTCGAAGGGCCGAAGCTGCCTGACTGGCTCGACGTCCAGAATCCCATCCGGGTCGCCAAGGCCTTGGAGCGTCGCCTCGCCTCCGGACGCACCCTCGATTCGCTCCGCGACGAGTTCCTGACGCGCCGAGGTCCCTTCGCGGACCACCCGGTCACGTTCGAACTGCTTGAGCGGCCCGACGCGGAACTCAAAGCCCGGATCGCCGCCCGGACGGAGCTCATGCTGACGCAGGGCATCATCGAAGAGGCCGAGCGCCTGCTGGCCCTGGGACTCGACCCGGAGCTGACTTCCTCCCGGGCCGTGGGCTATCGGGCCGTCATGGACTGGCTGGAGGGCGGGAAACGGGTCGCCCGCTCCGGACTCGCCGAGCGGATCAACTTGGACACCTGGGCCCTGGTTCGGAAGCAGCGGAAGTGGTTCCGGCGCCTGGGGTTGGCTAAAGACGGCGAATAAGGGCCTTTTTCGAGATTTCAGGCCTCCAAACGACCGACCCACGTCAAAAAGGGCACTTTTATGCCCTTTTACCGCCTCCGTCCTTGCCACCCCTCGTATTTTGACCAATTTCCCGACCGAACCCCCTACCCACCCTACCCATGCCCCTGAAACTCGGCCAGCCTCTCCCTGAAATCACTCTCAAGCAGAAGACCGACGCCGGCCTGGTCGACGTCAACCTCCGCCGCAACGTCGGCAAGGGCAAGACCGTCATCCTTTTCGTGCCCCTCGCCTTCACCGGCGTCTGCACCGACGAACTTTGCAAGGTGACCGGCCTCCTCGACGAATACAAGAAGCTCGGCGCGGACGTCATCGCCATCTCGGTCGACTCCCCCTTCGCGCAGGAAGCCTGGGCAAAGCAGGCCGGTATCGGCCTCACCCTCGTCTCTGACTTCAACCGCGTCGCCCTCAAGGCCTTCAAGGTCAAGGACACCCGCGTGATCCCCGAGAAGACCGGCCTCCTCAACGTGGCCAAGCGCTCAGTCTTCGTGGCCGACAAGGCCGGCAACGTGATCCACTCCGAAGTGAAGCGCGACCCGTCCTCGATGCCGAACTTCGCCAAGATCAAGAAGGCCGTCGAAGCCTAAGCCTCAGTTAGGCTTATTTGAAGGCGGTCGGGCTTGCCCCGACCGCCTTCTTTGCTTTTGGCTACTGCCCCGGACGGCCGCGTCCGGATCCATCCTTTCATACCCAACACCACCATGGCCCTCAAAGACCCCTTCAAAGCCCTCCGCCCCTTCTCCGCCGGCGGCAAGTCCGGGCAGATCTACTCCGTGCCCGCGCTCGAGCAGGCCGGCCTCGGCAAGGTCTCGCGCCTGCCGGTCTCCATCCGTCTCGTCCTCGAATCCGTGCTGCGTAACTGCGACGGCGTCGCGGTCACCGAGAACGACGTGAAGACCCTCGCCGCGTGGAACGCCGCGAAGCCCGTCGACACCGAGATTCCGTTCGTCGTCGCGCGCATCGTGCTGCAGGACTTCACCGGCGTGCCGCTCCTCGTCGACCTCGCCGCCATGCGCGAAGCCGTCGCCAAGCTCGGCAAGGATTCCGCCGTCATCGAACCGCTCGTCCCCGTCGACCTCGTCGTCGACCACTCCGTGCAGGTCGACAAGGCCGGCACCGCCTCCTCCTTCCTCGACAACCTGCGCCAGGAATTCGGCCGCAACACCGAGCGCTACGAATTCCTCAAGTGGGGCATGCAGGCCTTCAAGACCTTCGGCGTCGTCCCGCCGGCCATCGGCATCGTCCACCAGGTGAACCTCGAGTACCTCGCCAAGCTGGTCTTCCAGAAGGACGGCGTGTTCTACCCGGACACCCTCGTCGGCACCGACTCCCACACCACGATGATCAACGGCATCGGCGTCGTGGGCTGGGGCGTGGGCGGCATCGAAGCCGAAGCCGGCATGCTCGGCCAGCCGGTCTACTTCCAGACGCCTGAAGTCATCGGCGTCAACCTCACCGGCCGCCTCCGCGAAGGCGTCACCGCCACCGACCTCACCCTCCGCCTCACCGAGATCCTCCGTAAGGCCAAGGTCGTCGGCAAGTTCGTCGAGTTCTACGGCGAAGGCACCGAGGCCCTCTCGCTCGCCGACCGCGCCACGATCGCCAACATGGCCCCGGAATACGGCGCCACGATGGGCTTCTTCCCGGTCGACGACAAGTCCCTCGACTACCTCCGACAGACCGGCCGCGACGAGTCCCACATCGAGCTGGTGAAGGAATACTACAAGGCCCAGGGCCTCTTCGGCATCCCGAAGGCCGGCAGCATCGACTACACCCAGACCATCGACCTCGACATCGGCACGGTCGTCCCTTGCGTCTCCGGCCCGAAGCGCCCGCAGGACCGCATCGACCTCCCGAAGATCAAGGAGTCCTTCAACACGCTCTTCACCGCGGCCAAGGATAAGAACGGTTTCGGCAAGGCCGCCGCCGACCGCGCCGCCTCCGCTCCCGTCGGAGCCACGGGCCGCTCGCTCCAGCACGGCTCCGTCGTGATCGCCGCCATCACCTCCTGCACCAACACTTCGAATCCTTCCGTGATGGTGGCCGCCGGCCTCGTCGCCAAGAAGGCCGTCGAGAAGGGCCTGACGGTGAACCCGAACGTGAAGTGCTCGCTGGCCCCCGGCTCCCGCGTGGTCACCGACTACCTCAACGAGATCCAGCTCTCGGGCTACCTCGACCAGCTCGGCTTCAACCTCGTCGGCTACGGTTGCACGACCTGCATCGGCAACTCCGGCCCGCTCGACGCCGACATCGAAGGCGCGATCAAGCAGGGCGACCTCGTCACGGCCTCCGTGCTCTCGGGTAACCGCAACTTCGAAGCCCGCGTCCATGGCGCGGTCCGCTCGAACTTCCTGATGTCCCCGCCCCTCGTCGTCGCCTTCGCCCTCGCCGGCCGCGTCGACATCGACCTCGACTCCGAGCCGCTCGGCACGGGCAAGGACGGGAAGCCGGTCTTCCTCAAGGACGTCTGGCCCTCCCAGGCCGAAGTCGCCGACCACGTCGCCCGCGGCCTCAAGCCCGCGATGTTCAAGTCGAAGTACGCCGCCGACTCCCTCGCCAACGCCACCGCGGAGTGGAAGGGCGTCCAGGGCGGCACGGGCGCTCGCTTCAGCTGGAAGGAATCGTCCACGTACATCCAGGAGCCTCCGTTCTTCAAGGGCTTCTCGATGACGCCTCCTCCGGTGCCTTCCCTCGCGAAGCTCCGCCCGCTGGCCATCCTCGGCGACTCCGTCACGACCGACCACATCTCCCCGGCCGGCGCCTTCAAGGAAGAGACCCCGGCCGGCAAGTTCCTCCTCGCGGCCGGCGTGTCGAAGAAGGACTTCAACTCCTACGGTTCGCGCCGCGGCAACGACCGCATCATGACCCGCGGCACCTTCGCCAACACCCAGGTGAAGAACGCGATGGCCGACGGCAAGGAAGGCGGCTTCACCAAGGTCCAGCCCGAGGGCAAGATCGAGGCCATCTACGACGCCTGCCAGACCTACGCCCAGCGTGGCGAAGGCATGATCGTCTTCGGCGGCGTCGACTACGGCATGGGCTCGTCCCGTGACTGGGCCGCCAAGGGTACCGCCCTCCTCGGCATCCGTGCCGTGGTCGCGCAGTCCTTCGAACGCATCCACCGCTCCAACCTCCTCGGCATGGGCGTGCTGCCCCTCGAGTTCGCCGACGGCAAGAACGCCGCGTCCTACAACCTCGACGGCACCGAGACCTTCGACCTCGAAGGCCTCTCCAGCCCGATCAAGCCGAAGACCCCGGTCACCCTCGTCATCCGTCGCGCCAACGGCACGGTCGACAAGGCCGCGCTCATCGCGCGCATCGATACCGCGATCGAAGGCGAGTACTACCGCCACGGCGGCATCCTGCCCTACGTCCTCCGCCAGATCCTGAAGTAAGGTCCGGCCTCAGGCGAAACCAAGGGCGGCTCCGCGAGGGGCCGCCCTTTTTGCTTGGACGTTTCTCCGACCACTCCAGCCTGCGGAGGAAGATGAGCGAAGACCCGGAACTCAGGTATGTCCTGAACCATCGCCGCCGAAAGCTCGTCGCGGCGAAATACGCCGTACGCCACGCCCTCGCGTTCGCCGTGATCACCCTCCTCTTCGTGGTGATCTTCTTAAAGGCCCAAGGTCTCCCCGTCGGCGAGGATCAAGCCTTGGACCTGTTCGCGGCCGCCGCCATCGCCGCGGGCGCGGGCACCTGCCTCGCCGGCATCAGACTCTCCGCGAAAGAGCTGCGGCGGGCGGCAAAAGAACAGCCGACGACCGACCCCCGACTCCAGGCCATCGGAAGCCAGCTCAAGTTCTTCAACTGGGTGATGCTGATCCTCACGATCGCAGGCTTCATCGCTTTTGCCCTATTGGCCGTGAGCATCGGATGCCGCCGGCCCGACTGGGCGGCTTGGATTCTCTGAGCCCATTGCGTCTTGCCCGTCCTGCCCGACGGGCTAAACCTATCCCCATGGAAATCGGCGTCATCAACGGCCCCAACCTCGACCGACTCGGCAAGCGCGAGCCGGAGGTCTACGGTACCCAGACGCTCGGCGACCTCGAGAAGCTCATCGAGAAGCACGCCAAGGCCGCCGGCGCGAAGACCCGTTTCTTCCAGTCCAACCACGAAGGCGAGATCATCGATACGATCGCGAAGTGGGCCGACAAGGGCGTGAAGTTCCTGGTGATCAACCCGGGGGGCCACACCCACGTCTCGGTCGCCCTCCGCGATTCCATCGCCGGCAGCGGCATGCGCGCCGTCGAGGTGCACATCTCGAACATCTACAAGCGCGAGGAATTCCGCCATAAGTCCGTCACGGCCTCCGCCTGCGAAGGCGTGATCACCGGACTGGGCTTCGAAGGCTACCTGCTCGCGGTCGACTTCCTGGTCGCCAAGGCCGCGGCGAAGCCGGCCAAGGCCGCCAAGGCGAAGAAGAAGTAAGCGACGGAGTTGAGGGCTGGATGGAGGACTGCGTTGAGGCCTGCATAGAGGGCTGAGTGGATGGCTTGTCCAAGCCTGCCTGCAGGCAGCGGCGGATCAGACAACCGACTCAACCCGAAGAACCTTAGCCAGCGTAGGCGAAACGAGTGAGATTGCACTCAGGACGAAGCGGCCTGCCCTCACAGAGGTAGGAGGCCATCTCGTCGGCCATGAGCGGCGCCCAGACGGTGCCACGCGGCCCGAGTCCGCCGAACAGGTGCGTGCGCGGCTGCTGCGGGTGCGTGCCCATGAAGGGGTGGTTATCCGAGGTGCACGGGCGGACGCCGGCGACGTGCGCGGTGACTTCCACCTGCACCTCCGCTCCGAAATACCCACGGAAACGTCGGATGAACTTTTCTTTCTGCGGCTCGGTCGGAGTCTCGTCCAACTGATCCCACTGCCAGTTGGCGCCCGTACGCCAGACGCCCTGCCCTAGCGGCAAAGCCCAGCCTTCACGATTCAAGATGTAAGGCTTGTCGGCGACGGAGGCACGCAAGGTCAGGGCTTCGCCCTTGGCCGGCTGCCAAGGCAGATACTTGAAGGGGCCGCGTTGGGCCGACTTATAACCGTCGCAATAGACGATGGCTCCGGCGCGGAGGGCGCGCCAGGTGATGCCTTCGGCATCGGCCACGGCCTCGGCCGGATCGAACGCCGCTTCGGTGAGGCTGCCGTCGGCCAGAAGTTCAGCGCGGACATCCGCGAGGAGCTTAGGCAAGTCCACCCACGCGCCGTTCATGAGCGCGCCGCCGAAAGTATCAGTAAGAGTCGGATCGAGCTCTCCCTGCGCAGAGGTCACGCGCTCGATGAACGGCTGGCAGCTGCGGCACTCGGTGCGCTTGAGCCCTTTGCCCCGCTGTTCCTCGTCGACGAACATCCGGTAGACCTGGGTCGACCGGAAGACGCCACGCTCCGTGAGTCGTTCCTTGGCCGCGGCGAAGAGCTCCGGGTAATCCTTGGTCAGGGTGAAACGGCGTCCGGTCAGCGGGGTCATCAGGCCGGCGGCGACCTGCGAGGAGGCGGACTTCCAACCATCGTCGACGACGTGGACCTTACGTCCACGACGGCGCAGCTCCTGGGCGAGCAACGAGCCCGCCAGGCCTTGGCCGACGATCAAAAAATCAACCTGCATCACCGGAAGGAGACGCAGGTCGAGGGAAGGTCAACTTTCGGCGGTCTTTTGTCAGAAACCGACCGCGTTCTTGGTGCCCTGCTTGGTCACGATCTTCTCGTCGGTCCAGACGGCGACGCCGCGCTTGACCTCGACCAGGGTGAGCTGGAACACGAAGGAACTCTGGCGGGTGCTGCCGGCGTTGCTGCGGTCTTCGAGGATCTTGCCCTTCAGGACGTATTCGGCCTTGGGTCGTGCGGAGGCGTCGGCGGCCGGCTCGTTGTCCAGCAAGGTCACGCGGCCGGCATTGACCAGAGGCACGGTGATCTTGGAGAGCAGCAAGGAAGTGTCGAAGTTGTCGGCGGTATCGTTGGTGATCGTGCCCAGCCGGAGGACCGGGGCGCCATTGGAGAAGGACGGCGACGAGATCATGGACTGGAGCATCTGGGAGCCCGCGGTGGCGAAGTCCTGGATGTTCACCTTATCGAGGCTGACCACGAGCTCGCGGCCCTGCGGATCCTTGTAGGTGGCGGGCGTGCCACAGCCGACGATGAAGACGGCGCAGGCGAGGAGGAAGAGCTTGTTCATAGGAGGAAGGTTCAGCGGGTGATGAGGCGAAGGCGGCACTCGGCGGACGTGGCCTTGAGGGCGGTTGCGGTGACGGTGGTGAGGGCGCCGGGCTCGAGCGGGGTGACGATCCAGTTAGGCTGGGACTCGGTCACGGTGCCGTCGGCGGCGAGCCACTCGAAGCTGACGTTGATCGTCTGGCGCAGGTAAGAGCCGTTGCGGAGGTCGAACTGCACACGGGTATAACCGCCGTCGGTCTTGGACTTGCGCGCGGCGAGCAGCTCGATCTTGTTGCCGATGCGGGCGTCGTTGAGCTGGGTGGTGAAACCGCCCTCGGGGCGCGTCGTGGCGTAATTGACGGCATCGGGCGGCGTCAGGCCGCGCTCGAGGCGATCGCCCGTCTCCAGGACGGTGGAGCAGCCGGCGAGGAAGCCGAGCGCGAGAAGAGGCAGGAGGGTTTTCATGGGACGAGAGGGGTGCAGCGCAGAACGATAGGGAGATTTTCCTGCGTGGACTTGAGGCTTACAAGCAGAACCTTGCCCGCGGGCAGCGTCAGGGAGGCCTCCGGATGGCCGGGCACGGTCAGTTTCTGCCCTGGGCGGGCTTCGAAACGAGCCACGGAGAACCGGGCAGGCAGGCTCGACCAGTTACGGATGTCGGCCTTGGTGGTCCCGACGGTGTAGACGGCGGTGCCGACCTTGGTCGCGATGGACCAAAGCATCGCGCCGGAGCCGCCATTACCGCGTCGGGCGGCCTCATCCGAGGATTCGTTGATGAGGTAACTGGCGGTGGCTTTGACGGCAGCAGACGTGAACGCCTGCGCCTTAATCCCCGGCAAGGCGGCCTCGAAGTGCTTCGCGATGAGGGCGTCCGGGCGGCTGGCCAAGGGCAACGCGACTTCCTGTGAATCCAATTTGAGCTTCAGATTGTAATTCAGTCCCGAGGGTCGGATGGCCGGCAAAGCGACGCTCACGTAGGGCACGCGACGCGCCACGATGAAGAGCGGGATGTCGATGCGCTGCTGATACCATTCCGGGCACATGCCGGTCTCGGCGACGACATAGACGATCGTCCCCTTCCCTTCCACGGCGGGCCCTTCCGCCTCCTTGAGGTCCTGTCGGAAGACTTCATTGGCTCCGTTGAGCTGCGTCGCCGCGAGCAACTCCTTGCGCGCCTTCTCGCGATCGGACGGATCCTGACCGAGCCGCAGGAAGAACATGCCCTGCAGCCAGTGACTGAAGGCGTCGTCATACGAGCCCTCGGCGGTGAGTCCCGCGAGGTTCTCTTCGATCATCCCCAGGCCGTCCTGGGTGCGCGCATCCTGCGTGGCCTTGGCGACGTCGTATTTGTCGTCCGCCTTGGGCTTCACGTAGAGCGCGCCGGTGCCGAAAGCCTGCTGGACGAAGCGCAGGCGGGCCATCGCGACGCGGGCGCCGTTGATCTCGCCCTGCTCGAGTCGGTTCAAGGCCTGGTAGGTAGAGGCGTAGATGCGGTCGGCCGGCTTGGGGCTATAAGCCTCGGCGTAAGCGCTGGTGAACGCACCCAAGGTCGCGTCCGTGACCGAGAAGCCCGGACGTTCCTCCTCGGCGCGGAAGGCATTCTCGATCTGCTCGAAGAGCCGGCTGCTTTCTTTGAGTTTACCCTCGGCGCGGAGCGCCGCGGCGGCGTCGAGATTCCAGGCCAAGGCGTCCTTCGGCTCGTCCGCGGCGAACCCCTGCGCGACGGTCGCCGCGGTGGCGTAATCCCCCTCTTCCACCGCCGTACGCACGCGAGGGCCGCGATCGACATAAGTCGCGCAGCCGGTCAGGCCGAGCATGAGGATGGCAAAAGGGAGACGCACCGGAAACACCGTCAGACTACCCCACAGGCCCCACAAGTAAAGGATGCTCAGGACAAGCCCAGCCAGCGGGCGCCGAGGTAGAGCCAGACGGGCGTGACCAACGGACAGCACAGCATGGTGATGACCGAGCATCGCAGGGAGACCATGACCTCGCCCTTGAACATCTCGACGATCAGGAAGGTGAAGATCCCGCAGGGCATCGCCGCCTGCACGAGCATCACCTTACGCAGGGACTCGTCGGTGACCAGGAAACCGGCCGCGGCCAGCACCAGCAAAGGCATCACCAGCCAGCGGACCGCCATCACGCCGAAGGAGACCGGCGCATCGGCGGCGAGACGGAAGTCCTTGATGATCTCGTGGAGGTAGATGCCCGTGAGCAGCGTCCCGATCGGGATAGCGCATTCGCCGATGGTGTGGCAGAGGTCGCTCGCGAAGACGATCGGGGCGCTCTTGCCGAAGCCGGCGAAGTTGATGGCCAACGCCACGAACAACGCGACCGTCATCGGCTGGAAGAGCTTCTTGAGCCCCTTGCGCAGGGATTCGCCCGAGAGCATCGCGATGCCGACCGTCCAGACCGCGGCCTCGACCCC
>RDYO01000014.1 GCA_004293385.1 Verrucomicrobiota bacterium | reverse complement strand
CCTGCCGCCGAGCCACGCGAATTTCCTCATCGTGAACGACGGCGTCCTCGTGCCGCTCTACGGCCAGGACTCCGACAAGGTCGCCATGGGCATCATCGGCGACTGCTTCCCGGGCCGGAAGATCGTCGGCATCGATTGCCGCGTGCTGCTCATCGAAGGCGGCGCACTGCATTGCCTGAGTCAGCAGCAGCCGGTTTGAGCGCGCTAGCGCGAGGGGGCACGTGGGCACGGTGACACGTGGACAAGGGAGCCAATACGAGAGGCCCGGAGGCCCAGAGGCTCGGTTGACCAGAGAGATGCAGGACTCAAAGGGAAACCGGATGATTGGCTGAGGTATCTTTTCAGGTCTCGGGTCTCGGCCATCGGGAGCCAGGTTCAGGTGTTCAGGTTCGGGTACAGGTTCAGGACCTGAATTTTGCCCCGCACCCGTATCTGGACCCGACAACCCGCACCTGAAACCGGAGGGCCGAGACCTGGGACCCGAAATCGGCTGCGCTTTAATGTCCGCAGCTAACTTCCCGGTTTCCCTTTGAGCTAGGGTCCTCTCCGGCCAACTGATCAACCGATCAACGAGTCAACTTCTCTCCGCCTGGCTTACTTCTTCGACGCCTTCGGCTTCGCCTTGGCGCGGTTCAGCTTCCGCACCGACGGGCGCGTCGCGCGCGGGCTGACCGGGGACTTAGCGCGATGACGGGTGTGGGAGGATTTGAGGGACATCCCATCAGGATACCCGCCCGCACCCCCAAAGCGACCCCCATCGGTCACCGCTTGGGCTTTATTTTCGACGCACACCCGCAATCGCCCGCGCATCCGCCTTCCTTGCGTCGGCGCGCGGCGGCGAGCCAGCGACGCGCCAGCCAGCCGACGGCGACGCCGATCACGGCTCCCACGATGACGGCTTCGAGGTTCATGTGAGTCGGATGACGACCTGATAGACGGCCATCGAGACGATCCAGGCGAGGGTGGTCATGTAGACGAACGAGCCCGCGGCCCACTTCCAGCCGCCGGTCTCCTGCGCCAGCGTGGCGATCGTCGGACCGCACTGCGAACAGAGCGCGAAGAAGACCATCAGCGCGAGGACCGCCGCCAACGAGAAGATCGGGCTGCCGGCGCGCGGGCCTTCGGACCACTTGGCCTCCTGCATCGCCCGGCGCAGGTCCTGGCTGTCGGCTTCGGCGCCTTCGCCGACGGAGTAAGTGACGCCAAGCGTGGAGACGATGACCTCGCGCGCCGGGAAACTGGCCAGGACGCCGACGGTGATCTTCCAGTCGAAGCCCAGCGGGTCGAAGACCGGCTGGATCGTCTTGCCGAAGCGGCCCATGTAGGACTGCTCGACGTAGGCGGCCTGCACGCGGGCCTTCACCTTCTCGGCCGACTCCGTCGGATGCTCCGACCGGATGCGCTCCGCCACCGAGGCGTCACGCGGGAAATAAGAGAGCGCCCAGACGATGATGGTGATGGCGAAGATCACCGTGCCCGCCTTGGAGACGAATTCGGCGGCGTTCTGCCACATGCGCCAGACGACGTCGCGGGGCTTCGGCATCTGATAGCGAGGGAGCTCGAGGACGAACGGCTGTGGCTTCACCTTGAGGACGAGGCGAGTGAGGACGAAGGCCGTCGGCACGGCGAAGACGAGGCCGACGCAGTGCATGCCGACCATCACGAGCGATTCCCAACCGGGGCCGTAGAGCGGGCCGATGAAGGCCGCGCACATGAGCGCGTAGATCGGGAAACGCGCCGAGCAGCTCATGAACGGCACCACGAAAGCGGTCGCGAGGCGGGCCTTGGGGTCTTCGATCGTGCGCGTCGAGAGGAGGCTCGGGATCGCGCAGGCGAAGCCGGAGAGCATAGGCACGAAGCTCTTGCCGTTGAGCCCGCACCAGCTGAACAGCCGGTCCATGATGAACGCGGCGCGGGCCATGTAGCCGCTGTCCTCGAGGATGCCGATGAAAAGGAAGAGGATGAGGATCTGCGGCAGGAAGACGAGGAACGCGCCGACGCCGCCGAGGATGCCGTCGGCGACGAGGCTCTGCAGCATCGGGTACGGCTCGAGCGGCGGCGCGACGACCCCCTTGGTCCAGTCGACGCCCAGCTGGATCCAGTCCATCGGGAACTTCGCGAGCCAGAAGACCGAGGCGAAGAAGCCAAGCATGATGCCCAGGAAGAGGACCGGCCCGAGCACGCGGTGCAGGAGCAGGCGGTCGACGGCGGCGGTGCGGCCGGCCTTGCCGAGGCCCTCGCTGACGACGCCGTCCAGCGCGACGCGGAGCTGGGCGTAATGCACGAGCGGTTCGGCGGCCATCGGGTTGTAACCCGAGTTACGGACGCGTTCGCGCGCGCTGCGGAGCGGCTTCTCGCGGCGCTCGAGCGTCCAGCCGAGACGCTCAGCGGTGGAAGCGTTGGTGTCGAAGAGCAGGCGCTGCGCGTCGGCGGCGGAGATCGCCTTGCCCGTGTCGGCGGAAGCAGCCTGTGCGACGTCGGCGAGCGCGCCGGCGATGTCGACCGGCCAGGCGACGCGCTTCATCGGCGTACGGCGCGACAACGCTTCGGCGAGACCGCGACGGACTTCGGGGATGCCTTCGCCCTTCCAGGCGGAGGTCAGGATGACCGGGACGCCGCCGAGTCGGCGGGACAGCAGTTCGGTATCGATGCGCAGGCCTTGTTCCTTGGCGACGTCGGCCTGATTGAGTACGAGTACGAGCGGCAGACCGAGTTCCGCGACCTGCGAAGCCAGGAAGAGGTTGCGCAGCAGGTTGGTCGCGTCGACGACCATGACGACGGCGTCCGGACGGCGGTCGCCGGCGATGTTGCCGGAGAGGGCGTCGATGACGACCTGTTCATCCGGCGAAGCGGCCGCAAGAGAGTAGAGTCCGGGCAGGTCGACGAGCTCGACTTTCTGGCCGTCGCCGAGGTCGCAGGTGCCGGACTTGCGCGAGACCGTGACGCCGGGGTAGTTGCCGACGCGCTGTCGCAGGCCCGTCAGGGCGTTGAAGAGGGTCGACTTGCCGGTGTTGGGATTACCGACGAGCGCGACCAGCAGGCCTGCATCAGGAGAGCTCACGGCTGGCGCGGACGCTGGATGGGACAATCGGCGGAGACGTCGACGATCAGGTTCTCGGCCTCGGCGAGGCGCAAGCTGACGACTTGGCCGCAGAACTCGATGGCCAGCGGATCGCCCAAGGGAGCCTTCCGGATGAGCTTCAGGACCATCCCAGGAAGCAGACCTAAGGCCATCAGACGCTGATCCACCCCACGCTCGGGATTGAGCGAGGCCAGCTTCCCGAATTGACCGGGTAGAAGTTGGGATAGCGGGGTCACGCTAATTGAGATTGAGTCTCAAAAGTAGGCCTCCTCCCCCCTTTGTCAACGCGGACCCTTACTCTCTCGGGGAATGTATTCCCGACTCCCCCTCCCCCCATAACCTCCTTATAACCCCTCGGATGCATGAGCTGACCCCAGACGCCGAATCCCCGGCCCGGCATACCGAGCGGGATCACGGGGGCATCGGCGGCCACCCCCGGGGGTTGAGCATGCTGTTCTACGCCGAAATGTGGGAGCGGTTCTCCTACTATGGAATGCGGGCGCTCCTGCTCCTTTTCATGATCACCCCGTTGGCGATGGGCGGACTGGGGTTCGACCAGAAGTTCGCGGCGCAGGTCTACGGCAACTATACCATGGCGAGCTACATGGTATGCATCCTCGGGGGCTACCTCGCGGACAACTTCATCGGCGCTCGCCGAGCCGTACTGGTCGGCGGCCTGATCATCACCGCCGGTCACTACGCCCTGGCGTTCGACTCCGTCCCGACGTTCTACGCCGGTCTGATCCTGATCGCGCTCGGCACCGGTCTCCTCAAGCCAAGCATCAGCACGCTCGTCGGCGGACTCTACTCGCACGGGGATGCCCGACGTGACGCCGGCTTCTCGCTCTTCTACATGGGCATCAACCTCGGCGCGTTCGCCGCGCCGCTGGTCGTCGGGTGGCTCGCCCAGAGCGAGGCGTTCCGGGTGATGCTGAGCGGGTGGGGGCTCGACCCGACGCATAGCTGGCACTGGGGCTTCGGCGCGGCGGGCGTCGGCATGACCTTCGGCATGATCGTCTACCTTCGTCGTCTGCATTGGCTGTCGCACGTCGGCCACGCGCCGGCAGCGGACGCACCCCGGCCGTGGGTCGGACTCACGCTGGTGACACTCGGCACCGCGGCGCTGCTCGCCGTGATGATCGCCTCAGACTACGTCGCCTGGATCAACCCCGTCGTCTACGCGCTCCCCATCGTCGGCATCATCTGGTTCGGCGTCGTGCGGCGGGATGAAGACAGCCGACGCATCGCGGCAATCCTCGTGTTCTTCGTCTGCGCCATCCTCTTCTGGGCGGTCTTCGAGCAGGCCGGTTCGTCGCTCACCTTGTTCGCCGAGGAACTCACCCGCAACGAACTGTTCGGCGAGGCGTTCCCGTCGTCGTGGTTCCAGTCGGTGAACTCGCTCTTCATCCTCGCGCTCGCCCCGCTGTTCGCGTGGCTCTGGGTGCGCCTGCGCGAGCAGCAGCCGTCGATGCCCATGAAGTTCGTCTGGGGCCTCGTCTTCCTGGGCCTCTCGTTCGCCCTGCTCGTCCCCGCGGCGAAGCTCACCGCGGAAGGCAAGGTCAGCCCCTGGTGGCTGATCGCGGTGTACTTCCTGCAGACCGTCGGCGAACTCTGCCTCAGCCCGGTCGGCCTCAGCGCCATGACCAAACTTGCTCCCGCGAAACTCGCCGGGCTGGTGATGGGCATCTGGTTCCTTGGCACTGCGCTCGGTAACAAACTCGCCGGCGTGGTCGCGGCCGAATTCACCGCCAAGGATCCGCAGGCGCTCGCGCACTTCTTCTGGCAGCAAGCCCTGCTCGTCGGCGGCCTGACCGTGCTGCTCCTCGTGTTGGTGCCGTGGGTGCGCAGGCTGACCGGGGAGACGCCGCGCTGAGATGGGAATCGACGTGGTGAGAGTCAACGCACGCTGGAAGACCGGCCTGATGATCGCCTTCGCCGGAGGGCTATGGCTGTTCCATTTGACGACGGCCGTGTGGTTTGCGGCGCACAGCGTGCCGTGCGAAGCCGTGGTCACGCAGCGGGAAGAGCACCCCCACCGTATCAGGAAGCGCTTCTGGGCGAAGCTCGAGGTCGCTTATGCTGACGCCAACGGCCGCATCATCACCGAAACGGTCCTGTGGCACATCACCCGTCCGCCGGCGGGGCAGAAAATCACGATCTGGAGAGCCGACTCGGGCCTGATCAAGGTCGGACCAGCGAGCTGGGCCGAGGCATTTTTCTTCGAAACGATGGTCGGATGTATCGCCCTTTTTTTGGGAGCCATGCTCGGCCTCGCTAAGATCTGCCTCCCGTCGAAGGACCGGCGGGGCAGACTTACGCGGAAGCCCTGAACCTCAGAGCTCGGCCTGCACGCGCACCGACACCGGGCAGTGGTCCGAACCGGTGACCTTGTCGTGGATGTCCGGCTGCGAATACTTCAGGCCGTCGGAGGTCAGGCAGTAGTCCAAGCGCCAGCCGATGTTCCGCGCGCGGATGCCGGGGCGATAGGACCACCAGCTATAGCGCTGGGCGAGGGTCGGATGCTGGGCGCGGAAGGTATCCGTGAAGCCGTGCTGGTCGAGCAGCTGGCCGAAGGACGCGCGCTCCTCGTCAGTGAAGCCGGCGTTACGACGGTTGGTGGACGGATTGGCCAGGTCGATCTCGGCGTGGGCAACGTTGAGGTCGCCGCAGACGACGACCGGTTTCTTCTTTGCGAGACGGGCGAGGTATTTACGGAAATCGGCGTCCCACTGGAGACGGTAGTCGAGGCGCTCGAGTTCGCGCTGGGAATTGGGGACGTAGGCGCTGACGACGAAAAGGCCGTTGAACTCCGCCGTCACCACGCGGCCTTCGGGCGGATGATCGCCGGGGAAGTCGGTCGCGACGGACAGCGGGGCGGTCTTCGAAAGCACCGCGGTGCCGGAGTAGCCTTTCTTTTCGGCTTCGTGCCAGAACTGATGCGGGAAAGCCAGGCCGAGCGTCGAGGCGACGGCCGTCTCGCACTTGGTCTCCTGGAGACAGAGCACGTCCGGGTCGGCGGACGCGATGAAGTCGCCCAGGCCCTTGCCGAGCGCGGAGCGGACGCCGTTGACGTTCCAGGAAAAGATCTTCGCGTGACTCACAGGCAGATCACTTGAAGAGCTGGTTCATCTTCCGGTCGAGGTCCTTGCCTTTTTCTTCGACCTTCGCGGCCTCGCGCGTGGCGGGGGCGGGCGTAGTCGCAGGCGTGGGAGCGACGACCGTAGTCGGGGCCGGCGTCGTCGCCGCGGCGGCAGGCGCAGGGGCGGTGGCCGGAGCGACGGCCGGAGCGACCTCCGCAGGCGTCACTTCGGACTCGGTCGGCTTACGTCCGTAAAGGACGTCGATGCGCTGGGCGAGGGTGAGCGGCAGCTTCGGCTTGGCGACGACCGGAGTGGCGGCCGCGACGGCGGCAGCCGAAGGTGCGGACTCAGCCGGAGCGGCGGCCGAACCAGTCGGATAGGGCGAGTCGAACTTCGTGCCCTTGGCGACGAGCTCGGAGACACGCTTGCCGAGTTCGACGGCGAAGTCGGTGAACGTGCTCTTGATCTCGAACTTCTCGCCCTTGGCGCGGACCTCGAGCTGGCCGGTCGGCAGCACGCGGGTGAGCTGCAGCACGGCTCCGGCCTCCAAGGCCAGGTCGCGCGGCTTCTGCCCTTCGACGTTCACGACCACCGTCGTCGGCGTCTTCACCGTGACGGCGGTAGGCCAGAGAATCAGGAAGCGGGAGATCGCGGCGAAATCCAGCGCCGGCTCCGCCGTCGCGGCGGCCGGAACGGGCGTCGTCGGGGCGGCGGGCTTGACCGTGGCGACCACGGTCGGGGCGGGAGCGGCCGGCTTAGGCGCGACGGGTTCGACGACAGCCGGAGCGGGCGTCGGCTGAGCGACGCGCGTGCCGAGATCGATGGGCTTGATCGCGGTGTCGCCGCGCCGGACGTCGACCTGGAAGCTCGGCGTCAGGAACAGGATGCCCGCCGCGCCGGCGATGGCGCCGAAAAGGAAGAGGAGCAGACCTCGGAAGAAAGCGGCCATGATGATCAGGAGCCGGCCTTGATCTCGATGACGTCGTGCGGAGCCGCTTCGCGCTGACCGGCCGGCGTGACGCGGATGTAGCGGGCGCGCTTGCGGTGTTCGGCGAGATTGGCGGCTCCGAGGTAGCCGAGGCCGCTCTGGATCCCGCCGGCGAGCGTGCCGAGGACCTGGTCGACCGTGCCGGAGACTTCCTTGAGCGCTTCGATGCCTTCGGCGGCGACCTTGCTGAACTTGCCGTTGGCGGAGTGTCCGTAGCGGGCGGCCGAACCCTTGCGCATGGCTTCGTGCGAACCCATGCCGCGGTATTCCTTATAAGTCTTGCCGTTGATCTCCATCAGCTTGCCCGGAGCTTCGCGCGAGCCGGCGAGGAGGCCGCCGAGGATGACCGCGTCGGCGAGCGTGAGCGCCTTGACGATGTCGCCGCTCTTCGTGATGCCGCCGTCGGCGAGGATGCGCACGCCCTTCTTGGCGGCGGCGCGGGAGGCGACGTAAAGGGCGGTGAGCTGCGGGATGCCGACCCCCGCGACGATGCGGGTCGTGCAGATGGAGCCGGGGCCCTGGCCGATCTTGACCGTATCGGCGCCGGCCGCGGCGAGGAATTCGACGCCTTCGCCGCTGGTGACGTTACCCGCGATGAGGGTGACGTGCTTGTGAGACTTACGGAGGAGGCGGAGCGCGTCGCCGACGCCCTTGGTATGGCCGTGGGCGGTGGAGATCGCGAGGGCATCGGCGCCTTCGGCGATGAGCGCGCCGACGTGTCCGAGCAGGCGGGTGCGGTCGATCTCGCCGTCCGCGGTGCGGGGCACCGAGATGGCGACGCCGACGCGCAGACGGAAGTCCGCGTCGCGGGTCGGGCGGACGTGGGCGCGGGATTCTTCGGAGATCCGCTCGATGTCGCTGAGGGTGAAGAGGCCGCGGAGGCGGTTCTTGGCGTCGACCACGAGGAGCTTGTTCTGACCGACGTGGTCGGAGAACTTGCGGTCGGCGGTGGCGATGGGGTCCTTGCCGAGGTCCTTCTCCGCGACGGTGAAGACCTTGTCGCGGGGGATCATGACGGCGACGACCTTACGCTGGCCGTGGCGTTCCTTGACGGCGCTACCGGGCAGGAGGCCGAGGAGCGTGCCGTCGGCGGCGGTGACCGGGAAAGTGCTGAAGGCCAGGCCGTCGCGTTCGATGCGGGCGAGGACTTCGGCGATGGTGTCATCGGCCGAGACGACGGCAGGGTCGCCGATCATGCCGTGGATGTGGTTCTTGACCCGGCGCACTTCCGCGACCTGGTCGGCTTCCGCCATGTTATAGTGCAGGAGGCCCAGGCCGCCGTTGAGGGCCATCGCGATGGCCATGCGGTGCTCGGTGACCGTATCCATGTCGGAGGAGACGATCGGCAGGGAGAGCGGGAGGGCGTCGGACAGGGACGAGTCGAGGCGCGTCATCCGGGGCAGGACCTCGGAGTAGCGGGTAGCCAGGGAGACGTCGTCATACGTCAGGCCGAGGCCGGCGTTCGCGGGGAAGAAGTCGTCCGCGGACAGGTAGAAGCGTTCGTCGAGGGAAACGCGGCCCTTGGATTTCGAGGAGGCCATGAGTGGTCGGTTTCCCCAAAGGGTGTTAGGCACCCCCCCTCAGGGTGGCAAATTGATTTTGCGAGTTTGTCCGGATTGCCGTCTATTCGTCCCATGACCGGCGGCTTTTTCGACTTCAAACGTGTCCGTCGCCGACTGCGCTCCGCAATCGTGACCGGAGCCGGCGCCGTGGACAGCGTGGATCGCATCCTGTTACGGACGCAATCCGACCAAGGCACGGGTTACGGAGAGATCGCGCCGTGGCCAGGCTTCCCGACCGAGTCCACCGAGCAGGCGCTGGAGTTCCTGCGTTCGGCCCAAGGCAACCTTCCCCATCTGCTCGCCGCCGTGGCCGCCTCGCCGGCGCCCCTGCCCTGCCTCTCGGCGGCGCTCTCCAGCTGCCGGCATTGGAACCAGATCGCCGGCTACGGCGGCAGCCTGCCCTGCGCCGGGCTCCTGACCCTTTCCGTCCTCGAGACCGAGGCGAAAGTCGCCGCGGGCTTCCGCACCCTGAAGATCAAGATCTCGCCGGAGACTTCCGAAGAAGCGATCCGCACGGCGGCGGCGCGCTTCCCGGGCAAGCTGCGCCTCGACGCCAATGGCTCGCTGGACCTCCAAGCCGCGCGACGCTGGGCGGAGTTCGCCCGCGCCCACGAGCAGGTCGAGTTCCTCGAACAGCCCCTGCCGGTCGGACATCCGGGCTACGCGTCGCTCGGACCCGACAAGATCGCGCTCGATGAATCGTTCCTCACGCCGGGCGGCGTCGACTGGGCCGGCACCGTCGTCGTGAAGCCGCTGCTCGCGGGCGACTGGGACGAACTCCGCGCCTGGCGCGGAGCGCACACGGGCGCCGTCGTCTACTCTTCCTGCTTCGAGACCGCGATCGGCCGACAAGGCGCGCTCTGGCTCGCCGCACAGGACCCGCAGGCGGGCACCGTCGGCTTCGACACGCTAGGTCGCTTCGAGAGCGACGGACGCGACCGCCATGTGGCCGGCGCGATGGCCGGCGGCCTCCCGGGCTACGACTGGGCGGGCTTCTGGCAGGAACTCACATGAGCGCCGTCGCGGTCTTCCAGGCGAGCCACGCGGAGCATCTGCGCGAGGCCTTGCGCGCGCATGACGCCGGCCTGCCGGTGTTCTTGGGCAATCCTCACTGGGCCGGGGCCGAACGCGAAGAAGCCGCGCGCCAGATTCCCCGCGGCACGACGATCCTCGGCACGACCTTGGAGCCACGCGGCCTGGGTACCTGCGATTTTCCGCTGAACTGGCGGGGGCGCGTGATGATCCCGACCGGCGGCACCGGCGGGAAGGTGAAGTTCATCATCCATTCCGGAGAGACGCTCCGCGCCGCCGCGCTCAGCCTGCGCGACGCGCTCGTCGCGCGAGGCCTTTCGCCCGTGCTGCATGGCGTGACGTGCACGCCGCCGTGGCATGTCAGCGGCTTCATGCCCGCCCTCCGCGCGCGCGCGACCGGCGGCCGACATCAGGTCATCGACGGACGCTTCCCTGAGAACGAAACCCTGCCCGTCATTGATCTGCCAGCTGACGGCACCCGGATCATCTCTCTCGTGCCGGCGCAGCTGACCCGCCTGCTGGCGCACGCCGACGGCGAAGCGTGGCTCCGCAGCTTCCAGGTCATCTTGCTCGGCGGCTCGGCCGTGCCCGCGCCCTTGCTCGCCGAAATCCGCGCCCGTCGTCTGCCGGTCTTCCTCACCTATGGGTCGACCGAGACCGCGGCGGCCTGTGCCTTGTGCCCGCCGGAAAACATCTGGGCGGGTGAAACCGTGCGCGGCACGCCGTTGCCGGGAGTTCGTTTCGCGGCGACCAACGAAGGCCTCATCACCATCGCCGGCCCTTCGCTCGGACTCGGCGTCTGGCCCGACGGCCCGATGACGAATCCTTGGACGAGCGGCGACCGCGGTGACGTCGCCGCCGAGGGGAGCGTACGCATCACCGGACGCGCCGACCGCGTGATCGTCACCGGTGGCGAGAAGGTCGATCCGGCCCGCGTCGAACAGACGCTGCTCGCGACCGGGCTGGCGCAGGAAGTGCTCGTGCTCGGACTGCCTGAGGCGACGTGGGGCGAAATCGTGACCGCTTGCGTGGTCGGCAAAGCCGAGACCGAAGCCGCGCTGCGTAAGGCCTGCGAAGCGCTGGAGCCCGCCGCGCGTCCGCGCCGCTACGTGTTCGTGCCGGTCATGCCGACGAATGCGAGCGGCAAGCCGGACCGAGAGGCGATCGCGAAGCTGTCCGCTTAGGCGCGGACGGCTTTCCAGACGCGCAGGCAGGATTCCACGAGCGCCGGGAATTCCGCGAGCGGCACCTGCGAAGGGCCGTCGGAGATCGCCTTCTTCGGATCCGGATGCGTCTCCATGAAGAGACCGTCGGCGCCGGCAGCGAGAGCCGCCTTGGCGAGGACCGGGACGTATTCGCGCTGACCGCCGGAAGAACCTCCGGCCGCGCCCGGGAGCTGCACCGCGTGGGTGGCGTCCATGATCGTCGGGTGACCGAAGCCGGCCATGATCGGGAAGGAGCGCATGTCGACGACCAGGTTCTGGTAGCCGAAGGTCGTGCCGCGGTCGGTCTGCCAGATCTCGGCGGCCTTGGCGCCTTCGAGCTTATCGACCACGAAGCGCATCTCGAACGGCGAAAGGAACTGCCCCTTCTTCACGTTCACGACCTTGCCGGTCTTGGCGGCCGCGACGAGGAGGTCCGTCTGGCGGCACATGAACGCCGGGATCTGCAGGACGTCGACGACCTTGCCGACGGCTTCGCACTGCTCCGGGCCGTGGATGTCGGTGAGCACCTTGAAGCCGTAGTCCTTCTTCACCATCGCGAGGAGGTCGAGGCCCGCCTGCATGCCGGGACCGCGGTCGCCACCGAGCGAGGTGCGGTTGGCTTTGTCGTACGAGCCCTTGAAGATGATGTTCAGCTCCGGGTGGCGGGCGGCCAGGGCCTTGAGCTCCGTGGCGACGGTCCGGCAATTGGACTCCGATTCGAGGGAGCAAGGTCCGGCGATGAGGAGCAGACGGCGCTTATCGTGCAGCATGCGGCACGATAGGACGGGCGGACCGCTCAGGGCGAGCCGTAAGGAGCGCTCAGCGACCGAGCCAGCGCAGCACTTCGGGGAGCGACCGCGTGTTGAGCACCTGCTCCGGCGTCAGCCAACCCTTGCGGGCGATGCGCACGCCATGGGCGGCGAAGGCCAGCTGGTCGGTGTCGTGGGCGTCGGGATTGATCGAGCAGAGCACGCCCTTCTCGGCGGCGCGGCGCCACCAGCGCCAGTCGAGGTCGAGGCGCCACGGATTGGCGTTGAGCTCGATGATGGTGTCGTTGGCCGCGGCGGCGTCGATGACCTTGGCGATGTCGACGTCGTAGGGCTCGCGCTTGTTGAGGAGGCGGCCGGTGAGATGGCCGACCATGTCGACATGCTCGTTCTCGATGGCCTTGATGATGCGGGCGGTCTGGGCCTCGCGGTCCAACGTGAAGAGGTTGTGCACCGAGGCCACGACGAAGTCCAGGCGCGCGAGGACGTCATCCGTGAAGTCGAGCGTGCCGTCCTTGAGGATGTCGACCTCGCTGCCCGAGAGCACGCGGACGCGGTACTTCTGCGAGGCGTTGAGCTGGGCGATGTCCTCGAGCTGCTTCGCGAGGCGGGCCTCATCGAGGCCGCCGGCCTGGAAGCTGGACTTGGAGTGGTCGGAGATGCCGAGGTATTCCCAGCCGTGGGCCTCGGCCGCGGCCGCCATCTGATCGAGCGTGTGATCGCCGTCGGATTCCGTGGTGTGGTTATGGAAGACGCCGCGTAGGTCGGCGAACTGGACGAGCTTCGGCAGCTTGCCCGCCTCGGCGGCGTCGATCTCACCGTTGCCTTCGCGGAGCTCCGGCGGAATCCACGGCAGGCCGAGCGCGCGGAAGACTTCCTCTTCGCTGGTCGCGCCGGGCGCAGGAGTCTTCTCGTCGACGGACTTGAAGCCCCACTCGCTCATGCTGAGCCCGCGGCCGAGCGCGCGGTGGCGCATGGCGACGTTATGCTCCTTGGAGCCGGTGAAGTGATGGAGCGCGAAATAGAACTGCTCGGCCGGCACGACGCGCAGGTCCGCCTGGAGGCCGTTCTCGAAGCGCACGCTGGATTTCGTCTCCCCGTGGGCGGTGACTTCCTTGACGCCCGGGTAGGCGACGAACCAGTCCATGATCGGCTTGGGTTCCGACGAGGCCACGAGGAAGTCGAGGTCGCCGACCGTCTCGCGGGCGCGGCGGAGCGAACCGGCGGATTCGGCGAGCGAGACCTGCGGGAGCGCGCGGAGTCCGGCGAGGATCGGTTCGGCGATGGCGGCCGCTTCGTACCAGCGGTGGCGCTTGCCGTAGGCGATGCGGTTCTTGATGCCTTCGAGGATCTTCTCCTGCGTCTTCGCGCCGAAGCCCTTGAGCTCGGCGACCGCGCCGGATTCGCAGACTTCCTTCAGCTTCGCGAGGTCTTCGACCGCGAGCTGGGTCCAGAGCGCGCGGACCTTCTTCGGTCCGAGGCCGGGGATCTGCATCACCTCGAGGAGGCCCGCGGGGATCGACGCCTTGAGCTTCTGGTGGAAAGGCAGGACGCCGTCACGGCGGAGCGTCGTGATCTTGTCGACGAGCGCCTCACCCAAGCCGGGGATCTCGGCCAGCTTACCGCCATCGATCAGCTCGCCGAGGTCCTCGGTCATGTTCTCGAGGATGCGGGCGCCGGCGGAGTAGGCGCGGATCTTGAACGGGTTCTCACCCGTCAGTTCCATGAACGTGGCGATCTCGTCGAGGACGGCCGCGATGTCGTTCTTCTCCATCACGGGCGGCGGGCCTTCTCGGCGTGGTAGATGGCGAGCAAGGCGGCGAAGTCGGCCTCGCGGGTGCCGCTCTCGATCACGTGCTGATAGGAGCCGGCGTGGCGGAGCTCCTCTTCGGCGGCGGCCACGCGGCGGTCGATCTCATCGGCCGGGTCGGTGCCGCGGCCCGTGAGGCGGCGACGCAGCTCGGTACGGTCGCTGACGCGGATGAAGACCGTGACGAGGGCGGCGGCGAGGCGCGGGTCGGCGGCGCCCTTGGCGCGGATCGTGGCGGCGCCCTGGACGTCGACGTTCAGGAGCGCATCGAAACCGGCGCCGAGATGGGCGGCGACGTCGGCCGCCCGCGGACCATAGAGGTTACCGTGGACGTGGGCGTGCTCGAGGAAGACGCCGGCGGCGACCTGCTGTTCGAAGCTCTCCCGGGTGAGGAAATGGTAGTCGACGCCGTCGACTTCGCCGGGCCGCGGGGCGCGCGTGGTGCACGTGATCACGCGACGGATGCCCTGCGGGCAGGCTCCGGTGAGGCTGGAGCAAAGCGTGGTCTTGCCGCTGCCGGCGGGACCCGAGACGACGATGAGCAGCGCGCGGCTCACGGGAGGAGGAAGGACTGCGCCACGCAGGCGAGGCCAAGGACGAGGCTCAGGCCGCCGACGACGTTACGTCGGCCGGAAGTGGCGAGGACCCAGTCGCACTGCCGGCCGAAGACGGGCGGTGAGCAGGCCCACCAGAAGCCGAAGAGCACCAGCACGCCGTAGCTGACGGAAGCGTCCAGTAGGCTGTGCGGCAGCTGACGGTAGCCGGCGTCCAACGTGGCGCGGGCGAGGAAGAGCATCAGCGCGCCCAGCGCACGCACCGACAGGAAGTCGGGCATATACACGAAGGTCGCCAGGCTGGCGCCGAGGAAGACCACGAGGACCAGCGTGCGGCTGATGCCGGCGAGATCCGCGTCGGGGATATTGAACAGCCACCAGGCGAACCAGGCGATGGCGGCGAGGCCGAGCAGGTAAGTCGCGCCTTGCGAGCGACGGAAGGTGCGCAGCACGGCGGCGTCGGTGACGATCAGCCAGCCGGCCAGGAGCAGGAAGGCGGCGAGCGCGTAGTAAGCTTGGGCGAGAGTCACGTCACCCATTAGGACGCTCCCCTCGCCTGAGGCAACCCGTAGGTTCAACGGGCGCGCAGACGGGCGACGGCCCAGGCGGCGTGTTCGGCCACCATCGGATCGGGCGAGCCGAGCAGCGTCTCCGCCGCCGGCAGGTCGCCCGGCATCCCGACGTTGCCGAGGACGGTGAGCGCGTTGCGGCGCCAACGGGCGAGGCCGAGGCGTTCGACCGGCGTGCCTTTGAAATGCTCCAAGAACTGTTCGTCGGTCCAGGCCAGCGTCTCACGGAGCGGCGGGTGCGGACGCGGGGCGAAGTGGGCTTCGCGCGTGGCGACGGCCCACTTGTTCCAAGGGCAGACGTCGAGGCAGTCGTCGCAGCCGAAGACACGGTCGCCGAGGGCTTCGCGATACTCGACCGGGATGGCGCCCTTGTGCTCGATGGTCAGGTAGGCGAGGCACTTGCGCGCATCCATCTGATACGGCGCGATGATCGCGGCGGTCGGGCAGGCATCGATGCAACGGGTGCAGGAGCCGCAACGGTCAGGCTCTTTCTTGTCCGAAGCTTCCAACTCAAGGGTCGTCAGGATGACGCCAAGGAAAAGCCAGGTGCCGGCGCCGCGATGGATGAGGATCGTGCTCTTGCCCTGCCAGCCGAGGCCAGCGGCGGCCGCGACGGGCTTTTCGAGCACCGGCCCGGTGTCGACGTAGGGCTTCTGCTCGCCGCCGAGGGATGCCATCACGGCGCACAGTTCCTTAAGACGGGCCAGGATCACGTCGTGGTAATCCGCGCCCAGCGCGTATTTCGCGATGCGATAGCCCGCAGGCGGGTGCGGCTGGTAATAATTCAGGCCCACCACGACCAGGCTGCGGGCTTCAGGGAGCACCTTACGGGCGTCGGTCCGGCGGTCCGGGTTACGCGCCAGCCAGGCCATGTCGCCGTGCATCCCGTCGGCGATCCACTTCTTGAAGTAGTCCGCACGCACGTCGACCTCGACCGGCGCGACCCCGAAGGCGTCGAAGCCGAGCTCCTTCGCCGAAGCCGCGAGACGCTGGCGGAGGGCGCGGGGATCCATCGACTCAGCCCAGGATCGAAAGCACGCGGCTCACGATCTCTTCGACCGGGGCCAGCTTGCCGACGCCTTCATAACCGCAGGCCAGCATGCCTTCGGCCGGCTCGACCACGGCGTGGCCGCGGGAGCGGAGGGTCTTCAGGTTGGCCTGCGTGGCCGGGTGTTCGTACATCTTGCCGTTCATCGCCGGGCAGAGCAGGACGGGGCCACGGGTGGCCAGGTAGATGCTGGTGAGCAGGTCCGGGGCGAGGCCATGGGCGAACTCCGCGAGGACGTTGGCGGAAAGGGGCGCGACGAGGAGGAGGTCGGAGGAATCGGCGATCTCGATATGACCCGGGACGGAATTAGCCCCTTCGGCCCAGAGGTCGAACGCCACCGGGCGGCGGGAAAGCACCTGGAGGGTCATCGGGGTGATGAACTGGGTGGCGCCCTTGGTCATGACCACCTGGACCTCGGCGCCGTATTTGACGAGCTGGGAGGTCAGGTCCGCGGCCTTGTAGGCGGCGATGGAGCCGGTGACCCCGAGGGTGATGCGTTTGCCGACGAGCTGGGACATGACAGTGGTGGACGATGGGAAGGCCTTCGGATGAGGCGAGGGGAAAGGCGGCTCGGTCAGGTCGAAAACGGGTCCTTTTAGCCGAAACCGACCCTTTTCTTGTTTGCCATGCCTGCCCACGGGGGTTCGCATTGGCTCCTCTTATGCAATCCGACATTGGTCTCATCGGTCTGGCCGTCATGGGTCAGAACCTCGCCCTCAACATCGCCGACCACGGCTTCGCGATCTCGGTCTACAACCGCACGACCGCCAAGACCGACGAGTTCGTGAAGGAAAACCCGAAGACCCCGGGCAAGCTGACCGGCTGCCCGACCATGAAGGACTTCGCGGCCTCCCTTAAGAAGCCCCGCAAGGCCGTCATCCTCGTCAAGGCCGGTGGCCCCACCGACGCCGTCATCAACGAGCTCGCCGCGGTCTTCGAGCCGGGTGACATCATCATCGACGGCGGCAACGCCCTCTGGACCGACACCATCCGCCGCGAACGCGAACTCAAGGCCAAGGGCCTCCGCTTCATCGGCTCCGGCGTCTCCGGCGGCGAAGAAGGCGCCCGTTTCGGACCGTCCCTCATGCCCGGTGGCGATGCCGCCGCCTGGGCCGAACTGAAGCCGATCTGGGAAGCCGTCGCCTCCAAGGTCGATGCCGTCACCGGCGTCGAACTCACCGGCGCGACCCCGGGCAAGCCCATCAAGGGCGGCGTCCCCTGCGTGGCCCACATCGGCCCCGACGGCGCCGGCCACTACGTGAAGATGGTCCACAACGGCATCGAGTACGGCGACATGCAGATGATCTGCGAAGCCTACGACCTCATGCGCGGCCTCCTGGGCATGACCCCGGACGAGATCGGCTCCACCTTCGAAGAATGGAACAAGGGCGACCTGAACTCCTTCCTCATCGAGATCACCGCCAAGGTGCTCAAGCAGAAGGACCCTGAGACCGGCAAGCCGCTGGTCGACGTCATCCTCGACACCGCCGGCCAGAAGGGCACGGGCAAGTGGACGAGCGCCAACGCCCTCGACATGGGCGTCGCCGCCCCGACCATCGCCGAAGCCGTCTTCGCCCGCTGCCTCTCCGCCGTGAAGGAAGAACGCGTCAAGGCCGCCAAGGTCCTCCGCGGCCCGAAGCGCGCGATGACGAATCCCGACAAGGCCAAGATCATCGAACAGATTCGCGACGCCCTCTACTGCTCCAAGATCTGCTCCTACGCCCAGGGCTTCCAGCTCATGCGCGAGGCCCAGAACGAGTACAAGTGGAAGCTCAACTTCGGCGAGATCGCCCAGATCTGGCGCGGCGGTTGCATCATCCGCGCGAGCTTCCTGCAGAAGATCACCGAAGCCTTCGCCAAGAAGCGCTCGCTCGATAACCTGCTCCTCGACCCGTACTTCAAGAAGACGGTCAAGAAGGCCCAGAAGAACTGGCGCAAGGTCATCGCCCTCGCGGTGAAGCACGGCATCCCCGTGCCGACCCTCGGCTCGGCGCTCTCGTACTTCGACTCGTACCGCACCGA
>RDYO01000145.1 GCA_004293385.1 Verrucomicrobiota bacterium | reverse complement strand
CGACTCCGCCGGCCTCGGCCACGCTTTCGGTAATCCGATGGGCGGCAGCATGAGCCTCGTCTGCGTGCGCAACGGTTCGCTCGCCCGCGAAGCCATCCGTCGCGAATGCGGTCACGCCGACTGGCCGGCCTTCTCCGCCGCCGTCGACGCCACTCCTGCCGCCGTCTCCGCCGTGCTCCCGATGGAGGAGCCGGAAATCACCCCGCGTCGCCCGGCTGGCCGCATCGCCCTCGGCGCAGCCACCACCCAGACCACCTTGCCTCGCGCCGCCGTCGAAGGCCAGGCCCTCAGCCTTCGTTTCCACAGTCGCTGGGTCGGCACCCCGACCACGCAGTTGCTGCTCACCGGCGGCGCTTCCGAGAACCCTTCCGTCGCCAAGATCTTCGCCGATGTCTTCGGCGCCCCGGTCCTCCGTCTGGCCGTGTCCGACTCCGCCGCGTTGGGAGCCGCGCTTCGCGCCGCCGAGGGTGCTTGTGGGGCCAAGATGACCGACCTGGAGCCCATTTTCTGTGCTCCGGCCCCGGGCGTCGTCCAGCCGAACCCGGCCCTCCGGGCGGCCTACGACAAGCTGGAGGCCGAACTAGGCCAATCGCTGTCGCGGAAGGCATAAATCGGGGTCTGTGAGCATTGCCCACTTGAATTAAGCGGGCCGATTGGCTGACTTGGGTGCTCACCCCCAAAGCACCATGTCACAGCGCCCTGTTACCCTCTTCACCGGCCAGTGGGCCGACCTCAAGATCGCCGAGCTTCTGCCCAAGGTCAAAGCCATGGGCTACGAAGGCGTCGAGCTCGCCTGCTGGGGCGACCACTTCGACGTCGTCCGCGCCGTCAACGAGCCGGGCTACGTCGAGTCCGTCTGGAAACTCCTCGCGCAGCACGACCTCGGCTGCTGGGCGATCTCCGCGCACCTCGTCGGCCAGGCCACCTGCGACAACATCGACGAACGCCACCAGTGCATCCTGCCCGCCCACGTCTGGGGCGACGGTAATCCGGAAGGCGTCCGCCAGCGCGCGTGCGCCGAGATGGCCCTGACCGCCCAGGCCGCCCGCAAGTTCTTCGACGCCGGCAAGGCCTACATGGCCAACAAGCCGAAGGGCTCCGGCAAGACCGTCGTCAACGGCTTCACCGGCTCCTCCATCTGGCACGCGATCTACGCCTTCCCGCCCACCAACCAGGCCTACCTGCAGAAGGGTTACGACGACTTCGCCAAGCGCTGGAAGCCCATCCTTGAGGTCTTCGAGAAGAACGACGTCTACTTCGGCCTCGAAGTGCACCCGACCGAGATCGCCTTCGACATCGCCTCCGCCCAGCGCGCGCTCGACGCCGTCGGCAACCACAAGCGCTTCGGCTTCAACTACGACCCCAGCCACCTCGGCTACCAGGGCGTCGACTACGTGAAGTTCATCCGCACCTTCGGCAAGCAGATCCACCACGCCCACATGAAGGACGTCTGGTGGGGTCACGGCGACGGCTCCGTCGGCGTGTTCGGCGGCCATACCGATTTCTGCGACCCCCGTCGCGCCTGGGATTTCCGCTCCGTCGGCCGCGGCGACATCAAGTTCGAGGACGTCATCGTCGCCCTCAATGACGTCGGCTACGCCGGCCCGCTCTCCGTCGAGTGGGAAGACGGCCGCATGGACCGCTTCTTCGGCGCCGCCGAATCCGCCGCCTACGTCAAGAAGCTCGCCTTCCCGACCAACAAGGTCGCGTTCGACGCCGCCTTCGACAAGTCCGCCCAGGGCAAGTAATCACCCCTCAGACGAACACACTCATGGCAACCAAAGTAGGCGTCATCGGAGCAGGGGGCATGCTCCAGTACCACGCCGCCGGCTTCAAGCAGGCGGGCGCGGAGATCATCGCCGTCGCGGATCCCGCGCCGGGCGCCGCCCAGAAGGCCGCGACCAAGTGGGGCATCCCGCACGCCTACGAGTCCGTCGACGCCATGCTCAAGGCGCATCCGGAACTCGACGCCGTCAGCGTCATCGTCCCGAACAAGTTCCACGCCTCGCTGGCCATCCAGTGCCTCAACGCCGGCAAGCATGTCTTCTGCGAGAAGCCCCCGGCGCTCAGCGCTCCGGAGGTCAAGGACATCATCGCGGCTTCCCAGAAGTCGGGTAAGCACGTGATGTTCAACTTCAACAACCGCGCCCGACCTGAGTCGCAGGCGATGATGAAGTATGTCGAGCAGGGGCAGGTCGGTAAGGTCAACTCCGCCCAGGCGAAGTGGATCCGCCGCACCGGCATCCCGGGCTTCGGCGGCTGGTTCACCACCAAGGAGCTCTCCGGCGGCGGCCCGCTCATCGACCTGCTGCACATGGTCGACCTCGCGATGTATTTCATGGGTTACCCCGAGCCGGCGCACGTCCTCGGCCAGACCTTCAACGACTTCATCGAAGACAAGTCCTTCAAGGGCCCGTGGGGCATCCCGGACCGCGTCGGCGGCGTCACCGACGTCGAGAACGCCGCGCACGGCTTCGTGACCTTCAAGACCGGCCAGGTGCTGACCCTGCAGGTTTCCTGGGCCGAGATGATCAAGCGCGAGGAAGTCTCCGTCGTCTTCCAGGGCACCAAGGCCGGCGGCAAGGTCGAGCGCCTCTTCGGCATCGACGGCCTCGACAACACCGCGATCGACACCTGCGAGCTCTACGTCCAGGAAAACGGCAACAGCGTGAACCGTTCCATCGTCACGCCCGCGTGCGAGGACATGGGCCGCATCGCCTCCGCCGCGAACTTCATCGAGGCCATCGAAGGCCGCGCGAAGCCGCTGAACACGCCTGAGCAGGCCTACCGCCTGATGCAGGTCATCGACGCCATCTACGCCTCCGCGAAGACCGGCAAACCCGTCTCCCTCTGATCACCACACCTATGGCATCCCTTAATCGTAAACTCCGCATGGGCATGGTCGGCGGCGGCCGCGGCGCCTTCATCGGCGGCGTCCACCGCATGGCCGCGGCCCTCGACGGCAAGATCGAGCTCGTCGCCGGTGCGTTCTCCTCGGATCCCGAGAAGTCCCGCCTCTCCGGCCAGGACCTCAACCTCGACCCCGCCCGCGTGTACGCTTCGTACGCCGAGATGGCCAAGGCCGAAGCCAAGCGCCCGCTCGGCGACCGCATCGACTTCGTGTCGATCGTCGCGCGCAACGACCTTCACTACCCCGTGGCCAAGGCCTTCCTCGAGGCCGGCATCCACGTGATCTGCGAGAAGCCCCTCGCGTTCTCCCTCGCCGAGGCGAAGAAGCTCAAGGCCGTCGTCAAGAAGAGCGGCCTGGTCTTCGCGCTGCTGCACAATTACACCGGTTACCCGATGGTCAAGGAAGCCCGCGACTTCGTGGCCGCCGGCAAGCTCGGTAAGATCAACAAGATCCTCGTCGAGTACCCGCAGGGTTACGGCATCGGTGCGCTGCAGGCCGGCAAGATCCAGAAGATCGCCAACTGGCGCATGGATCCGAACTGCTCGGGCGTCTCGAACTGCGTCGGCGACATCGGCACGCACGCCGAGAACCTCGTCCAGTACGTCACCGGCCTGGAGATCAAGGAGATCGCCGCCGACCTCAGCACCTTCATCCCCGGTCGCCTGCTCGACGACGACGCCAACATGCTCGTCCGCTACAAGGGCGGCGCCAAGGGCGTGCTGCATTGCTCGCAGATCTCCACCGGCGACGAGAACAACCTCAACATCCGCGTCTACGGCACCCTGGCCTCCCTCGAGTGGCATCAGGAGCATCCGAATGAGCTGATCGTGAAGTATCTCGACCAGCCCCGCCAGACGCACCGCCGCGGCAACTCCTACAACGGAGCCAACGCCAAGAAGTACACCCGTACGCCGTTCGGCCACCCGGAAGCCTTCATCGAAGCGTTCGCGAACATCTATCGCGCCGCCGCCGAAGCCATCACCGACCGTCTCGAAGGCCGCAAGGC
>RDYO01000013.1 GCA_004293385.1 Verrucomicrobiota bacterium | reverse complement strand
TGGAGCTGCGCGACGGTCGCGCGGCCGATGCCGGAGGTGCCGCCGATGATCGCGATGTGCTTGGACATGACCGTAAGGTTGCGGGCCGGCTCCGCAGGTCAAACGACCCATGTCTTTTCCGGGCACGAAAAAGGCCGGAGGCGAACCTCCGGCCTGATACGGACGACCTTACGGCCGCTTACTTCTTCTTCGGCGCCGCGGGCTTGCGCGGGGCCTTCTTGTCGAGGTTCGCCTTGAGTTCTTCTTCCGAGAACTTGGAGACGACGCCGGCGGCGGGGACTTCGGCCTTCGCGGTCCAGACGATCGCATTCAGGACGAGGGTGCGCTGGCTGTCGTTCGACCAACCGGCGTGATAGTGGCCGCCGGTGAAGCCGAAGCCACGACCGCCGTCCTTACGCTCGACGGCCCAGGCGACGACCGCGGGCTTCTTATCTTCGAGGACGAGCTTCTTGACGTCGGGGTTGCCGGCGTGCGGGCCTTCGCCGCGCTTCATGGTTTCTTCCGGGGCGAGCGCGGACAGGAGCGGGGTGACGCCTTCCATGTTATCGCGGAAGCGCATGTTGAAGTACCACTCGTCATTGGAGCTGAACGGCTTCACGCCGCGGCTGGCCGGATGGTCCGGGATGACCTTGAAGTCAGCGGTCCAGTGCGGGTTCACGGACCAGTGCTGCTCGAAGTAACCGCCGAGCCAGTCCTTGAACTCGAGGGCGCCCTTGCCCTTGGAGGAACGACCGGCCGGGGGCGGGCTCACGGGCTTGCCGTCGGCGCTCAGCCAGCCGGCGCGCTCGTAGGCGGGCTCGACGGCGTAGTGGAGGCAGACGAAGCCGGTGCCGGCCGCCATCTTCTTGGCGAGCTGGTCGAGGTGCGGGAGGGCCGGGTGGCCGTTGCCGCCGTCGGAGTAGATCACGATCGTGTCGGCCTTGGCGACGCGCTCGTCGGACGGCCATTCGCCGTTGAGGGCGACGTCGACGTTGACGAGATCGGCGGCGGACTGCTTCAGGCCGGAGGCCAGGAGCTGGATACCGGCGTTATGCTCGTGCTCGCCGGGGCCGTGGCTCGGACGACCTGCGATGAGGAGGACATTCTTCTTGTCCGCGGCCGAGACGAACGCGGCCGAGAGCAGGAGGAGGCTGAGGAAGGACTTCTTCATAGGAGGTTACTTGATCTCCTTGAGGACGAGGTCCTTGAACTGGACCACCATGGGCGGGCCGGCGTGGAGCTGGAGGGCGAGGAGGCCCTTCTTGGCGCCGATGGCGGTCTCGTCGGTGACGTCGACGGTCTGGACGCCGTTGATGAAGTGCTGCAGGTGGCCGCCCTTGGCGACGACGCGGTACTCGTTCCATTCGCCGGCCTTGATCTTGGCCTGGATCTCCTCGGTCTTGCCGAGGGAACCCGTGACTTCGATCTTCGGCTTCTTGGCGTCGGCGCCCTCCTTGACGACGACCTTCTCGCCGCGCTTGGCGAGGATGCCACGGCCCTTCTCTTCATAGAGGATGCCGGAGTAGGTCTTGCCCGCTTCGAAGTCGCCCTGGTAGCCCGAGATCACGAAGCCCTTGGCGTCGACGAGCTTGCTGCGGTACTGCACGCCGGAGTTGCCGCCGACGATCTTGTACTGGAACGTGAGCTCGAAGTCGGCGACTTCGCCTTCCCAGACGAGGAAGGTGTTGCCCTTGGTGGGCTTCTCCTTGGTCGTGCGGCCGGTGATGACGCCGTCTTCGACGGACCAGAAATCCAGGCCTTTCCAGCCCGTGAGATCCTTGCCGTTGAAGAGGTTCTTGTCCTCGGCGGAGACCGACGCGCAGAGCGCGGCGAGGGCGAGGAAGGAGGTGAAGAGCTTCATGAGCGGGTGCGTCGGGAGATTACTTCTGCTTGCCGAAGAGGCGGTGCAGGTTCTGCAGGCCCTTGACGGCGATGTCGTCGCGGCGGGGCTCCATGGCGCGCCAGATGGCGGCGGCGCGGGCGATCACCTTGACGTCGGTGGTGAAGGATTCGATGACGACCTCGTTCTTGTAGCCGATCTTCTTGAGGGCGGCGACGATGGGCTTCCAGTCGAGCGAGTCGTTGCCCGGGGTGCCGCGGTCGGTGCCGCAGGCGTGGAAGTGGCCGAGGTGCTTGCCGGCCTTGAGGATGGCGGCGGCCTGGTTCTTCTCCTCGATGTTCATGTGGAACGTGTCGAGGTGGAGCTTCACGTTCGGGAGGTTGACGGCCTTGACGAGGCGCAGGCCCTGGTCGCAGGTGTTGAGGAAGTCGGTCTCGAAGCGGTTCAGCGGCTCGATGTCGAGCTCGACGCCCTTCTTCTGGGCGTGCTTGCCGATGGCCTTGAGGTTCTTGACGACGAGCTTGAAGTGCTTGGCCTTGGTCTTGTCGTCATGGGCGCCGATGAGGCCGACGACGGAGTAGAGCGGGCCGATGATGCGCGGGCAGCCCATCTCGGCGGCCTGGTCGACGAGGGCCATGATGTACTTGCGGCCGTTGGCCTGGTCCTTGGCGGAACCGCGGAGGTCGCGGCCGGGGCCCATGGCGGCGCAGATGGAGCCGATGGCGATGCCGGCCTTGGCGGCGGCGGCCTTCAGGAACTTAGGGTCGACGTGCGAGGGATCTTCGATCGCGATCTCGACGGAATCGAAGCCCCAGTTCTTGAGCTTCTTGAACATGGAGACGCTCTCGTTGGTGAACGGAGAGGCGTAGAGGAACGTATTGAGGCCGAAACGCATAGGTGTGTGGGTGATTGGGGAGGGGCGGAGTTTCAGAGGGGGTCAGGGGGCGGTCAAGGCTGGGCGATGGGTCGGGGGCTTTTAGGGGACGAGTTCGCCGATGATCAGCAGGCCGCCGGGGTAGAATTCGAGGGGCGCGAAGCGCTCGGGCTTATCGATCTTATTCTTGTTCTTCGCCAGGACGGCGGCCTTGTCGATCGGGTCGGCCAGCAGCTCGAGCCGGACGGTGTGCACGCCCTCGGGCAGGTCGGTGCCGACGACGAAATTAGCCAGCCGAGCATACGTGCAATAGGCGTCGATCCGCTGGGCCGGCTTCTGCGCCTTGCCGTCGAGCGTCACGGCGACCATGCCGCCGGACGGGCCGACGAGGTCGTAGACGGCGCAGTGCGTGCCCCGGAACTTGAATTCGATGCTCTGGCCGGGCCGGGTCAGCTTGACCATCGCCGGCAGGCGGTTCGCCCAGCCCTTGGCGAAGGCGTCGGTCTTCATGTCGACCGGCGTCAGTCCGGCGGAGAGCTTCGCGGCGGTGATCGGCGTGAGCGTCGCACGCTCCCAGTTCGCCGGGTCGAGGGCGAGCTTGCTCGCGTGCGGAGTCGGCGAGGCGTTGGCGATCGCAAGGGCCGGCAGCGAACGGATGATGGCCTGCGTGTAGAGGACCTGGCCGGTCGAGTCATGCGGATGCACGCCATCGGCGGCGAAGACGAACTTGCCGGCGAGAGCCGCCTTTTCGGCTTCGGTCTTCGGGAGCTTCGCGCGCCAGACAAGCTGGCCGGCCTTGGCCAGCTTCGCGACTTCCATGCCGAGCGTGATCGACGGGATGCCGTAGAAGTCTGCGACCTTCTCCATGGCGCTCGCGGAGCGCTGCAACTTGCCCTCGAGCATCGGCGGCGACAACGCTTCGGTGAGGGTGTAGACGAAACAGATGTCGGTACCGGGGTTGGCCTTCCAGGTCTGGCGGACGATGCCTTCCATGGCGCGGATGATGCGCTGCGGGTCGGCGCCGCCGTCGTTCACGGCGAACTCGACGAAGAGGAGGTCCGGCCCCTTCGAGAGGACGTCCTGCTGCACGCGGAAGACGCCGAGATCCGAACCGGTGCCGCCGATGGCGGCGTTGATCTCGGTGAAACTGGCCTGCGGGTAGGCCTGCTTGAAATGGGCGAGGGTCTGCACGCGCCAGCCGTTCTGGGCGGTGATCGAGCCGCCGAGGTAGCCGACCTTGATCTCGGCGCCGGTCGTCTGGGCCTTGCGGAAGAAATTCGGGAGCCCGCCGCGGGCGGTGACCTCCCGGGCTTCGACGAGCGGGAAACCTTGGTCGGCGGCCTGGCCGAGGACGGCGGCGCACAGCGCCAAAGCGGAGAAGAACAGTCTCATAGGGGTACGAGATTAGATGATGGGGATGCCCGCAAGTTCCAGCCTATCGTCGATCCGGGCTGGAAAATCGAAAGTCCGCCTTCCTTCCGGAGCCGAGGCCCGTAAGTTCGACGCATGGACAATCTCACGCACGCCGCCCTGGGCATCGCCGCCGGGATCGCCGTCCATCGCCGCGGAGGCTCGGTCTCCGCCGCCGCGGTGGCCGCCCTGCTCGCATCCGAGGCGCCCGATCTCGACGTCTTCATCCGGGCCGCCGACGACCCGCTCGTCGCCTTCCGCTGGCACCGCCACTTCACGCATAGCTTCGTCTTCATGCCGGTGCTCGCGCTGGCGGCCGCCTGGCTCACGACGCTCTTCTTCCATCGGCGCCACAACGTGGGGTGGCGCGAGCTGTTCCTGCCCGGCCTCGCGGGCGCGCTCACGCACCTGCTCTGCGACGGATGCACGAGCTACGGCACGATGCTGCTGTGGCCGTTCACGGAAGCGCGCTACGCCTGGGATTGCCTGCCGATCGTCGACCTCGCGGTCACCCTGCCCGTGCTGACGTTCGCCGTGCTCGCCTGGCGCCGGCACTCGCCGCGGCTGGCCGCTTACGCGCTGCTGTGGTTCGGCGCCTACGCGGCGCTCGGCCTGACGCAGCAGGCGCGCGCGGAACGCAGCCTGCGGGCCTGGCTGGCGACGCAGTCCATCACGCCGGAGCGCCTGGCGGTGAAGCCGACGGTCTCCAACCTCATCGTCTGGCGCGCAGTCTGGCTGCACCAAGGGCGCTGGCACGTCGCGGCGGTGCGCAACGTGCCGTTCACCCGGTCGCGTCTGATGGTCGGCGAGACCCGCGCGGCCTGGACGCCGACGTCCCCTGGCAACCCCCCGCCCTTCTCCGAAGGCTCCCACCTGATCGCCGACTTCTCACGTTTCACCGGCGGCTGGAACACCTATGACCAGGCCGACGGCGCGATCCTCGTCGGCGATATCCGCTTCGCGATGCTCCCGACCAGCAGCCGCCCGCTGTGGTCCGTACGTTGCGCCCCCGGCGGCACGCTCGCCGACACGACGCTCATCATGGACCGGAGCCTCCGGGACGGCGACTGGGGCCGACTCGGCGCCTTGCTCTCGGGAGCGGAACCCCGTTTCATCGACCTTGAATAACATGCGCGCCCTCCTCCTGCTGCTCGGTGCCTCCGCCTGCGCCGCCGACCCCGCCTTCAAGCTCGTGCTCGACGACGGCTTCGACGGCGCGGAGCTCGACGCGAAGACCTGGAACATCGAGACCGGCAAGCGCCGCGAATCGCTCAACTCGCCCAAGGCGGTCGACCTGAAGGACGGCGTGCTGAAGATCACGACCTGGACGGACGCCGACGGCACGACCTATTGCGGCTTCGTGACGACGCGCAAGAAGTTCGCCCTCGTCCAAGGGAAGGTCGAGGCGCGCTGCCGCTTCTCCGTCCAGCCCGGCACGCAGATCGCCTTCTGGTCGCAGTCGCCCACCTACGGCAAGTCCGGCACGGCCGCCGGCGCGGCGACCGACGGCGTCGAGATGGACATCCTCGAGACGACCGGCCTGAAGAAAGGCGGCTACCAGTCCGTGCTGCACTGGGGTCCCTACAAGCATGCGACGGAGAAGAAGGCCAGCTCGACGCAGCATCCCGCGAACGTCGGCGGCGAGTGGCACGACTACGGCGTCGAATGGGATGACTCCGGCTACCGCTTCAGCTTCGACGGCAAGGTCGTCTGGACCGACGCGAAATGCCCCGGCTCCAAGGCGCCGCAGTTCCTCCTGCTCACGAGCGAATCCAATATCAAGGGCTGGAACGGCGAACGCCCCAAGGAAGGCTACGGCCTGAAGTCAGCCTCGCAGAACACCTTCGAAGTCGATTGGGTGAAGGCCTGGCAACGTAGCCGCTGAACCCGCCCTGACCGCCATGCCCGCCCCCCGTCTCGCCCGACTATCCGGCGCCGCCTTCACCCGCGTCGCCCTGGGTTGCCTCTGGCTCGTCGCCTGGCTGCCTTGGTCCTGGCAGAGGGGCCTCGCCGCCGCTTTCGGCGCCTTCGCCTTCCACGTCGTGCGGATCCGTCGCCACGTGGTGCTCGTCAACCTCCGCGTCTGCTTCCCGGAGCTGACGGAGTCCGCCCGCCAGACGTTGGCGCGCCGCCACTACCAGTCCCTCGCCCTCGGTATCCTGGAAGTCGCGCGTTGCTGGTGGCGCCATCCCGCCGCCCTGCCCCCTTGCCGCATCGAAGGCGTCGAAGCGCTGGAGAAAGCCTTGGCCACCGGCCGCGGCGTGTTGCTGGTCTCCGGTCACTTCACGACGCTGGAGATCGCCGGTCGGATGCTCGCCCTGCGGACGCCGATCTGCTGCCTCTACCGCGATCCGAACAATCCCGTGCTGGCCGACCTGCTCCGCAAGCACCGCACGGCCTGGGCCAACCGCGCCATCGAGATGCGCGACATGTCCGGCCTCATGCGCGCCCTCCGCGACGGCGAAGCGGTCTGGTATGCGCCCGACCAAGGCAAGTGGACCCCGCAGTCGGCGGTGCTCCCTTTCTTCGGCCGGCCCGCCATCACGAATCTTTCGACGTCGCGCCTGGCGAAGATGTCCGGCGCCGCGGTGTTCACCTTCTTCCCCCGCCGCGAAAAGGACGGCACCTACGTGCTCACGATCAGCCCTGCGCTGACCGACTTCCCTTCCGCCGATCCGGAGGCCGACACCTTGCGACTGACGGCGATGCTGGAAGACGCCGTCCGCGCGGTGCCCGAGCAGTACCTCTGGGTCCACCGCCGCTTCAAGGGCTTCAACGGCAATCCCGTCAGCCCTTACTGAGCGAGCACGCGGCGGAACTGGCCGACCAAGGCCGCCAGGTGCGCTTCCTTGCCATAACGGGCGAGCGCGATCGACCGGCCTGAACTCGCCTGCTGACGGCGGGCGGCCTCATCCGACAGCAGGCCGCTCATCGCGGCGGCCATGGCCGCGCAGTCTCCCGCCGGCAGAGAGATGCCGGCGCCGCCGCTGATGACCTCCGCCAGACCACCGACCGCGAAAGCGACCACCGGGACCTCGCACGCCATGGCTTCGACGGCGGCCAAGCTGAACGGCTCCTGACGCGACGGCACGATCACCATCGAAGCCGTGGGGATCAGGCGAGGGATATCCCGGCGATAACCGAGCAGGCGGACGCCGTCCATGGGAAGGCCGGCCGGAAGTTCCCCGGCGCCGACCAACGCCAGCAAGGCGTCGGGATGCTTGGCCCTTACCTGCGCGAAAGCCCGGACGGCCTGATCCTGTCCCTTGCGGTGGCAGATCGCGCCGACGGAGAGCAGCACCGGCGTGTCGGCCGAGACGTCGAGGAGCGAGCGGAGCAGGTCGGGCTCGCCGGCCGCCGCCGGCCGGAACTCCTCGTCGTCGACGAAGTTCGGGACGGTGACGATCTCGGCGGTCCAATTCCACGGCACCATGCGATGCCGACGGGCCACGTCCTCGGAGACGGCGATCAGCAGGTCGTGGAAACCGGTATGGATCTGCGGATGGTTCGCATGCAGGTGCGCGATGCTCTTGATGCCGTGCCGCTGCCGGAGCAAGGCGCCGAAATTACAGGAGCGCGTCAGATGGGAGTGCACCAGCGAGACGCCGCGCTCACGGCACCAGGCCGCCACCCGGTCACATTCATCGAATGGCCAGCGGTGGAAATTCGTGCGGATGACGGGCAGGTCGGCGGGCAGGTCGCGCCCCACCCACGCGTCTTCCTCGCACGCCAGCAGCACCTCGTGGCCGGCCTTATGGAGCAGCATCAGGCTGCGCCGGGCGAAGATGGACGCCCCGTTCGAACCGAGATTGGAAGACGCGACGAGGATGCGCATGGGTCAGCGTAGTTCGAAACGGTAACTGGCGACGGCCTCCGACGCGACGGGCGCGTGGTTACGCGTGGCGGGCTCGAAGGTCGACGCCCGGGCGGCCGCCAACGCGGCCTCGTCGAGGAGACGGCTGCCCGAACTGGCGGTGAGCTCGACCGCGCGCACGGTGCCGTCGGCGGCGAGCGCGATGCGGACGCCGACGACGCCGGCTACGCCGGCGCGGCGCGCCCGCTCAGGATAGGCCGGCTCCTGCCGCGCACGGAAGGCGGGCGGCACGAAGATCTCCGCGACGGGCGACGGCGCGGCGACGGCCATGCCGCGAGGCTCGGCCGCCACGGGCGCCACGACGGCGGGCGACGCGACCACCGGGGCGGTCGCCGGCGGGAGCGCGGCAGCGGGCACAGGGACGAAGGCCGGCGTCACGGGCAGGGTCAGGCCGGCGCCGAGGGCGGCGCCTTCCTTGGCCTCGCCCGGCAGCGCGACGGGCTCCGGCATCAAGGTCACGAGGATGTGGCCGCCTTCCGTGCTCGGCTCGCCGGCGCCACGCAGGCCGCCCATCCAGACGGCGCCCAAAGCCATCGCGTGGACGCAGGCCACCGCGGTCCAGATCAGGCGATGACGACGGCGGTCAGACACGGAGGGAGGGTCGGAGCGACGGCGAGCTCAGTCAAGAACGGGGCGTGTCATTTGGTGAGGTCGGGCGGCACCATCCAGAGCAGGCTCCAGGCGCCGAACGGCCTCGCCCGGTCCGGCTTGCTCCGGCGTTCCAACGCCATCAGCCCGGCCTTGCGGAAACGGATTCCTTCGCCGCCGTCGGGCAGCCCGAGCAGGAGCGCGGCCAGCTCCGCGAGATGCGGGTTATGGCCGACGAGCAGGCGGCTGCGCCGGGCCTTGGCGATGACCGCGGCGGTCTTGCGCGGATCGGCCTCCGGCTCCAGTCCGGCGAACACCTTCAACGGCAAGGCGGAGCGGGTCGCCAGCCGGAGCAGCTGGGCCGTCCGGACCGCGCGCACGAGCGGACTATGCTCGATCGCGTCGACTTCCGCCAAAGGCGCGAGGCCCGCGCCCTGGGCCAGCAGGGCGACCTGCCGCTGCCCATGGGCCGTGAGGTCGCGCGAAGCGTCCGGCGTCCCCGGGACGGCTTCGGCATGGCGGAGCAGGTAAAGTCGCATGGCAAGAAAGTGACGTTCGGCGGAGCCGATGCAAATCGGACTTGCTCCGCCGTCTTGTCCGTCAACCAATCGCCCGTGCGCTTCGTCGCGACCGCCCTCCTCCTCTGCGCCGCGCTCACCGCGGAGACGGCCGCCCAGACGCGTTACTCGACCCAAGGCATGCGGGTGGACGGCACGATCTGCGTCGACGCCGCGACGGGGGCCGTCCTCGCGCAGACCTCGCCCGACTATCCCGGGAGCCCCGCCAGCGTGACCAAGCTGATGACCCTCCTGCTGGTCCTCGAGGACGTCCGCGCGGGCAAGACGACGCTGCCCAGCCGGGTCGGCGTGACCAAGGAAGCGGCCGGCACCGGTGGTTCGCAGATCTGGCTGGCCGTCGGGGAGACCTTCTCGGTGGAAGACATGCTTTACGCCCTGATGCTGAAGTCAGCCAACGACGTCGCGGTGGCGCTGGCCGTCGACCGCGCGGGCAGCACGGCGGCCTTCGTGGCCCGCATGAACCGCCGGGCCGCCGAACTCGGCATGACGCGCACCCGCTTCGTCACCCCCAACGGGCTGACCTACGGCAAGGGCCCCCACGACACCACGACCGCCCGCGACCTCGCCAAGCTCTCCGTCGTGCTCTGCGGCATGCCCGAAGCCCTGCGCTTCACGTCGGCCAAACGACACCTCCTCCGCCGCCCGCTCAAGCCGATGGAGTTGCTCAACCATAACCATCTGCTGGATTCCTTCCCCGGCTGCGACGGCCTGAAGACCGGCTGGACCGAGGCCGCCGACGCTTCGATCGTCACCACCGCCAAGGCCGGTGAGCATCGGGTCATCGCGGTCGTGCTGGGTTGCCAGAGCCCCCTGGGCGCCAAGGCCGAGCAGCGTCTCCGCGATCAGCTGGCCGCCGACCTTATGAAGGCCGGCCTGGCCAAACTCCAAGCCCAGCCCCGCCTCCCGGCATTCAAGCCGACCCCGAAAATCAGCGTAAAACCCAAGGAAGAGCCCGGTTTCTGGGACTGGCTGGGGGATTTGTTTAGCTTCTAACCCCCGGCCAGCAGGGGGTGGAAAGAAGTAGTGAACATTTGTTCATTTTGCTTGCCACGTTCGCTGTGCCCGGCAATTTGGATTCCGCATACCCAACGTTATGTCCGCCAAATCCGAACCCACCGCTAAGGAAAAATCTGCCAACCAGGCAGCCGAGAAGAAGACCCTCGATCTGGCTCTCTCCGCCATCAACAAGCAGTATGGCGACGGCACCCTGATGCGCATGGGAGACGCGACCAAGATGCAGGTCTCGACCGTGTCCACCGGCTCGGTCGCCATCGACCTCGCCCTGGGCGTCGGCGGCCTCCCCCGCGGCCGTATCGTCGAAATCTTCGGCCCGGAATCCTCCGGTAAGACGACCCTCTGTCTCTCCATCATCGCCGAGATCCAGCGCCAGGGCGGCAACGCCGTCTTCGTCGACGTCGAACACGCCCTCGACCCCCGCTACTCCAAGGTCGTCGGCGTCGACCTCGACAACCTCCTGGTCTCCCAGCCCGAATCCGGCGAAGACGCCCTCAACATCGCCGAGACCCTCATCCGCTCCGGCGCGGTCGACGTCATCGTCATCGACTCCGTCGCCGCCCTCGTCTCCAAGCAGGAACTCGACGGCCAGATGGGCGACTCCACCGTCGGCGTCCAGGCCCGCATGATGAGCCAGGCCATGCGCCGCCTCACGGCCGCCATCAGCCGCACCAACTGCGTGGTGATCTTCACCAATCAGATCCGCGAAAAGATCGGCGTGATGTTCGGCAGCCCCGAGACCACCCCCGGCGGCCGCGCCCTGAAGTTCTTCTCGTCCGTCCGCATCGACATCCGTCGCATCGGCCAGATCAAGGAGCCTTCCGGCAAGGTCATCGGCAACCGCACCAAGGTGAAGGTCGTGAAGAACAAGGTCGCCCCTCCCTTCACGGAGTGCGAGTTCGACATCATGTACACCGAGGGCATCTCCCGCTCCGGCTCCGTCCTCGACCTCGGCATCGAACACAAGATCCTCGAGAAGAAGGGCGCCTGGATCGCCTATAACGGCCAGCTCATCGGCCAGGGCCGCGAAGCCGCCAAGGACTACCTCATCAAGAACCCGAAGGTCCTGGAGGAACTCCAGAAGACCATCATGGAGAAGGTCCAGGTCGTCGGCGGCATGACCCTCGGCGTCGGCGTCGCCGAGAACGTCACGGCCGAATAATCAATTCGTTGTTGGCTAGCCATAGCCCGGGCCGCACGAAAGTGCGGCCCGTTTCATTGGCGGAGTCCGCTCAGCGCACCTCTTCGACCTTGAGGGTCGAATCGACGGGCTTGAGCGTGGCCTGCAGCGCGGCGGCCAGTCGGTCGAACTCGACCTGCGAGTTCTTCACGACGGCTTCCATATCCTTCTTGGCTTCGGGACTACGGAAGAGCGTCTTGATCTGCTTGGTCTCATAGGCCTGCTTCTCGGCGACGGCCTTCCAGATCTTGGCGAACGCCGGGGAGGTGGGATTCTGCGGGAACTCGGCCGCGAGGTTCACGCCCTTGGCGAGCTCGGCGGCGGTGAAGATCTTGGCGACGTCGCCCCAGGTGACCTTGACCTGCGCGGTCTTGGCGCCGGCGACCCGCAGGGTCAGTCGGTTCAGCTTCTTCTGGAAATCGGCCAACGCCACGCCGGCGGCGATCGTGCCGTCCTTGGTGACGTCGCCCGGTTCGAACGAAGCGGGGATCCGGAAGCTGCGCAGCGAGACCACGCCGCCGTCGGCCTTCATGATGCGCTGGCCATAGCGGGCGTCCGCCTTGCCGGTCGCCAAGTCGACGTCGATCTGGCCGACGTCGCCGCGCAGGCCGAGGCCTTCGAGGAACGCGGTCGCCATCACGACATGGCCGGCCCAGCCGGGATGCACGCCGTCGTTGCCTTCAAGCTTGAAGCCTTCGCCGTACTTGGCCCGGGCCTGATGGCCCTTCACGAGCATCGGCCAATAGACGTCGGCGAACGCGACCTGCTCGGCCTGCGCGACCTCGATGTTGATGTTCCGGAAGTTGAGCAGCGCGAGGTTGAGTTCCTGCCAGGTGCCCTTCGCGGACTTCACCCACGGCGGGACGGAATGGATCGTGCCGGAGGAACCGAGCACGACGCGCGCGCCGGCTTCCTTGAACTTACGCACGACGGCGGTCTGGTTCGCGCGATAGGTCGCGGCGATGGCGTCATCCTGCGGCACGTATCGGAAATCGTTCATGCCGTAACAGGTGGTCGCGATGGTCGGCTTGAAACGCAGGACGTCGTTGTCCATGCGCTTGAGGAAACCCCCGGCCTGCTCGCCGCTCCAACCATACTGGCGGACGGTGACGTGCAGATCGGAGCGCGCGGCGACGATGTAGGCCTCCATCAGCAGGCTGTACATCTTCTGCTCGGTGATGGAGTCGCCGCAGATCGCCAGGCGGTCGCCCTTCTGCAGGAGCGGAGCCGACGTCTTCGGCGCGAGCCGACCGACATACTCGGCAGGGACGATGTCGGGACGGGGCTGGGTCTGCTGGCAGCCGACCAGACCGAGACAGAGGAGCAGGAACGCGCAGGGGTATCGCATGCGTCCTTGTTTACGGATACCGAGGGGCGAATCTACCCTCTTCTCTCCCCCGCTTGCTTTCCGACGATTTTTCCTTCATATTGACTATCCCCTGCGGTGTTCGACACCCGCGGCAGCCTCCCTTCCCTACGAACATAATAAACGGGAGGTGCGACCCGACCGGCCTCGTCCGAGCCGTGGCAACGTACCGCCCACCTAAATCCAGGAACAAGTGGAGCTCCAATCGGAATCGGCACAGGCGGGGGACCTTTTACGGAAAGATGGCAGATGATGGATGGCGGATGACAGATGATTCCAGGTAAGGGTGCGATGATATCGCATCCGCCTGAACGGGCACCAAAACAAAGGGAGACCGGAAACCGGAATGAATGCTGTGGGCCTTAACCCCCCAGCTGATCATCCGGTCCCCGGTCTCCCTTTGCGTTAAAGTCCTACCCCTACCCCTACCCCTGCCCCTACCCCTCAATTTAACCCAACTTCAACGCCCCGCCTTCGCAGAGGCTCGGGTTGCCGAAGGTCTGCATAGGATGCCCGAAGCCCTTGGCGATCGCCATGAGTAGACGGTTATGCGGCTCCTTCTTGAACTTGAGCGCGCGGCCGGACTTGAAGCCGAGGCCGCCGCCGATGAGCACCCAGGGGATGTCCTCGTGCGTGTGGCTGTTACCTTTGCCGAGCTCGTTGGTCCAGACGATGGTCGTGTTGTCCAGCATGTTGCCCTTGCCGTCCGGCTCCGGGGTTTCCTGCAGGCGCTTCGCGAGGTGGGCGATCTGCTCCGCGAACCAGGTGTTGATCTTGGTGAGCTTATCGACGGAGCCGGTGTTGAGGTCGGGGTCGTGCGAGAGCGCATGGTGGCCTTCGTCGATGCCGATCCACTTCATGCGGGCGCCGCCGACGGAGTTGGTGAACTGGAACGTCGAGACGCGCGCCATGTCGTTCTGGAAGGCGCTGATGAGGAGCTCGGTCTGCAGACGCGTGATCTGCGGGATGCTGTCGTTGTCGAGCGGCACGCCGGGCTCCGGCGGATGCGGCACCTTGAGCGCCGCGTGCGACTGGCTTTCCTTGAGGCCCCGCTCAAGCTCACGCAGGGCGGTCGCGTGCTGGTCCAGCAACGCACGGTCGCCCTTGTCCACGGCGTTGGCGACCTTGGCGATGTCGTCCTTCAGGCCGTCGAGGACGGAGCCGAGGTTCTCGCCTTCCTTCATCGAGCCGTAGAGTTTGTCGAAGAGTTCGTAAGGGCTGGAGATGGGCGCGACGGGCTGGTTGGCGCCGGCGTAGCTCCAGCGCGTCCAAGGGTCGGCGCGGTTGCCGACGGCGACGCCGATCTCGAGCGAACCCAGGCGGGTCTTGGTCTGCGGGTTCGCCTGCAGGTAGGTGCGCAGCGTCTGGTCGATGGAAGGACCGCTGGCCCAGCCGGCGGGAGCACCGCCGCCGCCCATGATGTTGCCGGGGAAGAGCTCGATGCCGGTGAGCAGGCAGCTCATGCCGCGCATGTGCGAATCGCCGTCGCCGCGGACGCGGTTGTTCACGCCCTTGAGCGTGAGCAGCTTGTCCTTGAACGGCTCGAAGGGCTTCATGATCGCCTTGAGCTTGAAGTTCGCGCCTTCCTCGTCGGGCCAGAAGGCCGGCGGGACGACGCCGTTGGGCGAGAAGACGAAGATGACGCGCTGACGGCGGCCGGGGGCCGGCTCGGCGGCGCCGAGGGTGGCGAGACCGCCGAGGAGCGGCAGCGCGGCGGCCGAAAGGCCGAGGCGACGGAGGAATTCGCGACGATGCTGGAGGGTCATGGGCTTAGCGGGCGGAAGGGGTGGCGGGAGCGGTGACGGTCGGACGCAGGGCGGCGACGACCGCGACCTCGACGGCGAGGTTGCGGACGTGGAAGCCGTCGGCGCGGAACTTGTCGGTCAGCTGGCCGACGAGCTCGGGCGAGTAGGCGGCCGGGGGCTGCTTCACGAGCGAGTGGAAGAGATTGCGCACGAAGCCGGCCTGGCCGGCCTGGCTCTCCGCGGCATGGACGCCCACGTCGCGCGCGCCGGTGAGCTTGAGCACGCTGCCGTCGGCGGCGACGTAGTCGGAGACCGGGTCGACGGGCTTCTTGTTGTCGGTGGCGCGCACGCGACCGACGGCGTCGAAGCGCTCGAAGCTGAAGCCGAGCGGATTGATGGTGACGTGGCACGACATGCACGCGGGCTTGGAGGTCAGTTCGGTGACCTTCTCGCGCATGGTGAACGAAGGGTCGAACTTGTCGTCCATGAAGGCGATGGCCATGGGCGGCGGCTTGAGCATGCGCCCGAGGATGTTGCGCGTCACGAAGACGCCGCGATGGATCGGGGAGGTGGACTTGGTGTACGAGAAGGTCGCGAGCAGGTAAGGATGCGTCAGCACGCCGGCGCGCTGGTCGGCGTCCATCTTCACCGGCTGGAAACCGTCGCCGGGCGCGACCTGCTGACCGTAGAACTTCGCGAGGCGCTGGTTCATGAGGATGGTGTCGCCGAGGAGGAGCTGGCGGTAGTCCGATTTCTCCGACCACACGATGTTCTCGGTGAAGAGGTCGAGCGAGGTGCGCAGGTCCATGACCACGCCTTGGTCGAAGCCGGGATATTCCTTCTGGTCCTTGGCGATCTCGGCGCCTTCTTCGACATGGAGCCAGTCGTGGAGGAAGTCGCGGAGCTTCGCCTTGGCGCGCGGATCCTTCATCATGCGCTGGGCGTGCTGGCGGACCTGGGCCTCGGTCTTCAGCTGGCCGGCGGCGGCGGCCTTCAGGAGCGGCGCGTCCGGGACGGAATCCCAGAGCGCGAGGGCGAGGCGTGAGGCGACGGCGTAGTCATCCTGCGGACCGATGCCGGGGTACAGGAACGCAGGATTGGAGAGCGTGAAGATGAAGGCGCGCTTGGCGGCGACCTCCGGAGCGACGTCGCCGGCGTAGATCGCGGCGAGGTCGGCCTTCTGCTCGTCGGTCAGCGGACGACGGTAGGCGAGCTGGGCGAAGCGCAGCGAGAAGGCCTTGAGCTTCTCCGCGCGGTCCGGGGCGTCGGCCTTGGTGCCGGCGAGGCCGAACACGCCCGGGCCGATCATCGCGGAGACCTGCAGGGCGCCCTTGGCGACGGCCTCGGTCCATTCCCGCGAGACGGAAGAGCCGCGCTCGTAGCCGATGCTGCCGTCATCCGGCGGCAGCGGCACGGAGACGACGTTGACATGGGAAGACCAGGCCGGCGAAAGGTGCGAGCGCGGGACGACGGTCCAGTCGCCGCCGGGCGGACGCCACTCGAGCTTCAGGCCGGCGGTCTTGTCCTTGAACTTGAAGAACTCGATCTTGATCGGGTAGCTGCGTCCCCCGAGCAGGAAGACGGAGGCGTGCGCCGAGCGCGACATGCCGGAGCTGACCCACAGGTCGATGAGGGCGTTCTTCTCGTTGCCGCCTTCCGGCGGGTTCACGTAGAAGCGGACGCCGTTGAGCGAGGTGACGCGGAACTCGTATTCGCCGGTGTCAGGCGCGAGCACGGAGCCGGTCCAGTTGATGCTGAACTGCGCGGCATACGTGCCTTTCTCCGGCGCGTTGGCGCCGAAGTCGAAGTCGATGACCGGGTCGACCTGCTTCTTGAAGGTGGCCTCCGGCCGGTTGCGGTCCGGCATCTTGGGGTCGCGCTCCGGACGCTCGCGATAGACACCCGCCAAGCCGCCCGTCTCGGTCGTGCCGAAGGCGCCGCGGAGCGAACCGAGCAGGTCGGCGATGCTCTCGCGATACTGGCGGACGGTGAGGTGGGCGAGTTCGATGCGCGGCGGGTGGTTCCGCGCGCGGGCCTCGGCGGAGTAGAACGCCTGATGGATGTATTCGGCGGAAGCGGTGGCGTCGGCCATCGACAGGGTGCCGGGATCGTCTTCGGGCATCTCCCGGGCGATGTACTTGGCCAGGGAGGCGATGGACTTCTCGCCGACGAGGGGTTCGTCCGACTTGCCGGCGACGCCTTCGCCCACCGGGCCGTGGCAGCTCATGCAATCCTGACGGTAGACGGCTTCGCCGGCCCGGGGGGCGGCGAGGTTCTTCTTGTAGTAGCGCTGGCCTTGGCGGCCGGCGAAGGCGAGGACGGCCACGCCGACGACGGCGAGCCCGACCTTGATGGACCGGGAAAAGGGCATGGGGTTACGACCCCCTAGGACACCCGATAGTTCCCCTAAATCAAGCCCGCCTCGCCGAAACTGAACCAGCCCTTCCCCGCCGGATCGGCCTCCGGGCGGCCCACGACCACATGGTCCAGCAATTCGACGCCCACCACCCTCCCCGCGTCGGCGAGCTGCCGCGTCACCGCCCGGTCCGCCGGACTCGGCGTCGGGTCGCCGCTCGGATGATTATGGGCCACGATGGCCGCCGAGGCGGCGTGCTTGAGCGCGTGCCGGAAGACCTCGCGCGGGTGGAGCAACGCGCTCGTCGCGGTACCGGAGCTGACCTCATGCAGGGCGAGCAGCCGATTGCGGCGGTTGAGGCAGAGCACCCAGCACTTCTCCACGGCGAGCCCGGCCGCGAAAGGCTCGAGGCGCGCCCAGACCTTGGCCGGCGCGTCGAGCTTCTCCCCGGGATCCTGGGCGCGTTCGCGGATCCGCCGGGCCAGCTCCATCGCCGCCGCCAGCTCGGCGGCCTTGGCCGGACCCAGCCCGTGGACGCGCCCGAAGTCATGCGTGTCCCAGGTCGCGAGCGCGGCCAGCGTACCGGACTCGGCGAGCAAGGCCGAGGCGACGACCGGCGCGGGGGCGCCCCTGGTGCCCGCGCCGATCAGGAGCTCGATGAGCTCGGCGTCGAGCAGGGCGCGCGGCCCGAGGCGGACGAGGCGTTCACGCGGACGGTCTTCCGGAGGTTGCATCCTCCGATGACCGTCGCGTCCGGACGCGGGCTCAACGCAGGTTATGCCCCAGCGGAACCCTCCAGCCGGGCGCGCCCTTCAGCCCACGCGGCCGGCCTTCTCGTCGAGGAACGTGACCTTGCCGGTCTTGATGTCGTACATGGCGCCGAGGATGGTGATCTTGCCCGCCTGCTCGAGCTCGCGCAGCGTGCGGCTGGCGGAACGGATGCCGGCGATCGTCCGGATCACGTTGCGCGTGGCCACGTCGTCCACGAAGATCCGCTTGGTCTCGAGGGTCACCCATTCGCCGTGCGGCTTGGTGCCCGGCTCGATGGGCCGCTGGATCTCATTGACCAGCGAATCGAGGTGCTCGCAGCCCGTGGCCTTCGAGGCCGTGTTGCCGGTCTCGAACAGGTCCACCGCGGCCTTGACGGCGCCGCAACTGGTGTGGCCCATCACGAGCACGAGCCGCGAGCCGGCCAGGGCCAGGGCGCAGGCGAACTCCATGCTGCCGAGGACCTTCTCCTTCGCCACGTTGCCCGCGATGCGGATGACGAAGGCGTCACCCACGCCCATGTCGAAGATCAGCTCCACCGGACTGCGCGAGTCGATGCAGCTGAGCACGACCGCCATCGGGTATTGGGCGGCGGCCGTCGCGTCGACCTGACGGGAGAGGTCGCGGGTGAGGCGTCGTCCGGTCACGAAGCGTTCGTTGCCTTCCTTGAGGAACTGGAGGACGCGCTCCGGGGTCAGCTGCGCCTGCACCTCGCGGGTGCTGACGTCCACGAACTGGATCTCATCCTCCATCACGTAGCGCTCCTTGAAGCCCACGAGGCTCACCTTGAGGTTGCGCGCCGTCGCGGTCTGCTTGCGGAAGTCCTCGATCAGGTCGAGGATGTCCGGGTCGATGTAATCCGTGTTGCG
>RDYO01000144.1 GCA_004293385.1 Verrucomicrobiota bacterium | reverse complement strand
TTCGTCCAGATCTACCACAATAACTGGGACCACCACTCGAACGTCAACGGCCGCATGCCCAGCCAGTGCAAGGACATCGACCAGCCCTGCCACGCCCTCATCGAGGACCTCAAGCAGCGCGGGATGTTCGACGACACGCTCATCGTCTGGGGCGGCGAATTCGGCCGTACGATCTACAGCCAGGGCGGACTCACCAAGGAGAACTACGGCCGCGACCACCACCCGCGCTGCTTCTCGATGTGGATGGCCGGCGGCGGCGCCAAGGGCGGCCAGATCTACGGCGAGACCGACGAGTTCAGCTACAACATCGTCAAGGACCCCCTCCCGATCAATGACTTCCACGCGACGGTCCTCCACCTCCTCGGTTACGACCACGAACGCTTCACCTACAAATATCAGGGCCTGGACCAGAAGCTCACCGGGGTGCTCCCGACCAAGGTAGTCAAAGCGTTGGTTGCTTAATAGGGGTAGGGGTCGGGACAGGGGTAGGGGCAGGATTCTCCTGCCCCTTTTCTTTTCCATGCTTTGTCGCATCTTGCCTACCCCCACCCCTCCCCCTACCCCTACCCCATGCGAACCGCCCTTCTCGCCTGCCTCCTCGCCCTCCCCCTGTCCGGGGCCGACGACACCGCCTGGCTGCAGACCAAAGGCACCCTGATCTTCCACGACGCCTTCGAGCGCGAAGAGACCGGCACAGGCCTCAAGGACATCGGTAACGGCTGGGAAAGCGCCACGGCCGACCGCGTCCCCAAGCTCAAGCAGGCCGACCTCGACGCCGGGATCATGAAGATCGCCAGCGCGACCAAGGAAGCCGGCCATGCGGCCCACATCCATCACGACGCCGGATTTGCCGACGGGGGCGTGATCGTCCGCTTCAAATTCCCGGGACTTAATAAGGCTGAGAACCTCGTCACCGGTTTCGTCGACCGCTCCCTCAAGGATGTCCACGCCGGCCACCTCTGCTACGCGACCCTCTCGCAGACCGAATTGAACCTCTCGGACCGCAAGACGGGCTCGATGAACCTCGCGGTGAAGAAGAAACATGCCGAGGACGCCGCCGCGAAGCGCAAGCCGGACCCTGCCTTCGAGGCGATGCTCAAGAAGAAATCGCAGACCACCCCGCTGAAGGCCGACCAGGAATGGCACGTATACACGCTGGTCACCGAAGGCGATGAGATGCGCTTCAGCCTCGATGGTAAGCTCATCGCGAGCCACCGCTCCGAGGGCTATGCCCACGAGATGAAGCGCTGGTTCAGCTTCCTCGCGAACTCGACGGTCTGGATCGACGACGTGAAGATCTATAAGGTCCGCTGAACCATGAGAATCCTCGGCATCGAAGGCGGCGGCACCCGCACCACGGCCCTTCTGGTCGAAGGCGCCGACAACGTCCTGGCCTCCTTCGCCGTCGGCCCGGGCAACCTGCAACTCCTCTCCGCCGAGGAACTCGCCGCCCTGCTCGCCTCCATCCGTGACCAGCTCCCGGCGCGCCCGGATCGCATCGGCATCGGCCTTGCCGGCGTCCGTACCGCGGGCGACCGCGAACGCCTCCGCCGCGCGGTGGCGGCGACCTGGCCCGACGTCCCAGCGATCATCGGCGACGACCTCATCCTGGCCATCGAGACCGGCGCCTGGCCGACCGATTGCACCGCGCAGGTGCTCCTGCTCAGCGGCACCGGATCCTGCTGCCTAGGGCGCCATCGCACCGGCGCCTCGGTCAAGGTCGGCGGGCGCGGCCACATCATCGGCGACCGTGGCAGCGCGTGCGATATCGCCGTGCACGCCCTGCGTTCGACGGTCACGATCTCCGACATCGCCGCCGACTGGCCCCGCCTCGGCGCCGACATGCTGGCGTTCCTGCAGATGAACGACCCGGAAGCGCTCATCGAATGGTCGATGACCGCGAGCAAGACCGAGATCGCCTCGTTGGCGCAGGTCGTGTTCGCCGCCGCGGCCTCACGCCAGGACGAGATCGCCGTCGCGATCTTGAAGCGCGCCTCCGATCGCCTGAGCAAGGACGCCGTCCACTGCGCGGCCCGCGTGGCCAGACCCGGGGAGAAGGTGCAGTTCCTCCTCAATGGTTCGACGATCCTCAAGAATGGCTGGTTCGCCGACGAGGTCACCGCGAAGATCCTCGCCGCCCGACCTGGCAGCGAAGTCGTCCGCCTCGAACGCTCCGGTGTCTGGGGTGCCATCGCCATGGCCCGCCGGCTCGAAGGCCCCGCTCCGTCGACCGCGCCGGCCTTGCCTTCGCCCACCCCTTCCGCGGCGGCCTCCTGGCGTCCGGTCGCCAACGCCCCGACCGAAGGGCGTAATCCGAAGTCCGCGGGGTTCGCGGAGATGCCGCTCGAAAAGGCGATCCAACTCATGCTCGCCGAAGATGCGACGTTGCCCGGCAAGATCCTCGCCGAGAGCGCCCACGTCGCCTGGACGGTCGAAGCCGTCACGAAGGCCTTCGCCACCGGCGGCCGTCTGATCTATTGCGGCGCCGGCACGTCCGGCCGCCTCGGCGTGCTCGATGCAAGCGAATGTCCGCCCACCTTCCGCACCCCGGCTTCGCTCGTCCAAGGCATCATGGCCGGAGGTCGGCAAGCGCTCTGGAGCGCCGTCGAAGGCGCCGAAGACGATGACGCCGCGGGCGCCCGGGCCATCGCCGCCCGCGCGGTGACCGCTCAGGACGTCGTGGTCGGCATCTCCGCCAGCGGCCATGCCCCCTTCATCTGGGGCTGCCTCGCCGAAGCCCGCCGCCGCGGCGCCAAGACCGTGCTCGTCGCCTGCAATCCCGCCTACCGCGAGCATCCCCTTCTCGACTGCGCGATCCTTCCCGACTCCGGCCCGGAAGTGCTGACGGGTTCGACCCGACTCAAGGCCGGCACGACGACGAAGCTCGTGCTCAACCTGATCACGACGCTCGCCCTCGCCCGTTCGGGCAAGGTGATGAGCAACCTGATGATCGACCTCCATCCGTCGAACTCCAAGCTACGCGGGCGCGCGATCCGCATCGTACGCGACCTGACCGGCGCAGAAGAGGCCGCCGCCCGCGCGGCCCTGGAGACGAACGGCTGGGTCATCCGCCAGGCCGTGGCCGCCCTCACCGGCAAGGCCTGAAGACCTTATGTACCAAGCGCTCTCTCTCCTTCTGGCTTCTTGCCTGAGCCTGGCCGCGCTTGATCAAGCGACGCTCGACCTCGCCCTCGAGCCACCGGTGCTCAATACGAGCCCGGGAGCGGAATACGCCGACGCCAATCGGCCGGGCAACATGGTCATCGGCCTCGACCGGACGCCGAAAGGGCGTCTCTGGGCCGCTTGGATCGGCAACGGCGACAGCGCCAACGGGTTCCTGATGCTGGCGTCCTCAGACAATGGCGGCAAAAACTGGTCGAAGCCCCGGCTCGTCATCGATCCGACCGACCTGCCGGGAAAGCCCAACCGGCGCACGCTCGTCGGCAACCTCTGGACGGACCCGCAAGGCCGTCTCTGGTGCTTCTTCGACCAGAGCTTAGGCTACTTCGACGGCCGCGGAGGCGACTGGGTCACCCGCTGCGATAACCCCGACGACGCGAATCCGACTTGGTCCGCGCCGGTGCGCATCGCCGATGGCTGCACGCTGAACAAACCGACGGTGCTCGCCAACGGCGATTGGCTCCTGCCGGTCTCGCTCTGGACGCGCGACCGCATCGGCACCTGGAACCGGGATTTCGCGGGCGTGGAGACCTTCCGGGATCATCACCGCGACCTCGACGCCCTCCGCATGGCCAACGTCTACGCCTCCTCCGACCAAGGTAAGACCTGGACCCGGCGTGGCGGCGTGGCTTTCCCGAAGACCGACTTCGACGAACACATGATCGTCGAACGCAAGGACGGCTCCCTCTGGATGCTCGCCCGCGCCGGCAACGGCATCAGCGAATCCACCTCGACCGACGGCGGACGCACCTGGAGCACGCCCACGGATTCGCCGATCAAGAACCCGAAAGCCCGGTTCTTCATTCGCCGTCTCAATTCCGG
>RDYO01000143.1 GCA_004293385.1 Verrucomicrobiota bacterium | reverse complement strand
CTCCATCGCCGCCGCGCTGTCCCAGGTGCTCAGCGACTTCTCCCCTTATAAGAAGCTCTACGTCTCGCGTCCGGTCGTGCAGATCGGCAAGGACATCGGCGCCTTGCCCGGCTCCAAGGAGGAGAAACTGTCGCCTTACATCCAGCCGTACTTCGACAACCTCGAGGTGCTTTTTTCGAAGAACGGCAACGCCGCCGCCACGCCGACCGCGAAGGAGGCCGTCGCCACCGACACGCAGCGCCGCCAGAAGAAGGCCCAGGCGATGAAGACGCCCCAGCCGATCTTCGGCTCCCAGTTCCAGGCGATCAACCAGCCGCGCAAGCCTTACCAGTGGCTCATCGACTCCGGCCTCATCGAGATCGAGGCGATGACCTTCATCCGCGGTCGGTCGATCGGCCATGCCTTCATGATCGTGGACGAAGCCCAGAACATGACCCCGCACGAGGCGAAGACCGTCATCACCCGCATCGGGGAAGGTTCCAAGGTCGTCCTCATCGGTGACCTCGACCAGGTCGACACCCCTTATCTCGACGGCAAGTCCAACGGGCTCATCCATACCCACGAGCGCATGAAGGGCCACGCCATCACGGCGAACGTCCGCCTGCTCAGCGGGGTACGCAGCGCCTTGTCCGAACTCGCCGCCCAGCTGATGTGAGCAACTTCCCGGCCTATCCGGGCCGGGGCTGTTAGTCCGCACTTGCGGAGACCCTCCCGGGGCTTTCGCTCCTTTCCGTGGAGAAGGAAACCCCGATGCAGCGGCAGTACCGTGAATTCCGCGAGAAACTCGCGGAAGGCACGATCCTGCTTTTCCGCCTCGGCGACTTCTATGAGGTCTTCGGTCACGACGCCGAGGTCGCCGCCAAGGTGCTGGGGCTGACGCTCACGAAGCGCCATGAGACGCCGATGGCCGGGCTCCCGCACCACGCCGCTCCGGCTTACGTCAATCGGCTCCTGGCCGCCGGCTGGAAGGTCGCGATCTGCGATCAGCTCGAAGCCCCGGTCGCCGGTAAGCTCGTGCGACGCGGCCTCACCCGCATCCTGACTCCCGGGACGGCGCTGGAGGATTCTCAGCTCGACTCGCGTCGAGGTAACTACCTCGCGGCGCTCTGTTGGGACAAGCAAGGCTGGCATGCCGCTTGGCTCGACGTCTCGACGGCCGACTTCCGCCTGGCCTCAGACAGCAGCCCTTCGCGTCTGCTTCCGTTGCTTCATTCGGTCTCGCCCCGTGAGATCATCCTGCCCGAAGGCCTCGAACCGTCCGCGGCTGATCGCGAAGCCTTGGAGGTCTTCCTGCAGGGCAGGGCGATCTCCCGTCTGCCGGGCTGGAACTTCGACGGCGCCGCCGGCGCGCGACTGGTCGCGCAGACGCTCTCCGTCCACGGACTGGCCGGCTTCGGTCTGACCGACGAACATCCCGCGCTGGGTGCGGCCGGCGCGGTGCTGGGCTACGTCACCGACTCGCTTTGCGATCGACCGAAGAACCTGTTCCGCCTGATCGAGACCAAGCTCGGCGACTCGGTTCTCCTGGATGCCGCCTCTTCGCGTAATCTGGAGTTGTTCGCGGCTTCGGGCGGTGCGCGCGAAGGTTCGTTGCTGGAGACGATCGACCGGACGGAAACGCCCGCGGGTGCGCGCCTGCTGGCTTTATGGCTCGCCGAACCGTCCACTGACCTCGGGCTCATCGGCCGTCGACAGGCCGCGGTCGGCGAATTCGTCCGGCATCCCGGGGCGGCCTCCCGCGTCGCCGAGGCCTTGCGCGGCGTCCGCGACCTCGCCCGCATCCTCGCCCGTCTGCAGAACCGTCTGCGCAACCCGCGGGAGCTTGGCGGCATCCGCGATACGCTGCGTTCGCTGCCCCCGCTGCGCGAAGAACTGCAAGCCTTGCCCGGAGGCACCCTTGCCGCGTTGGCCGCGCGCATCGAGACCGAGCCGGCCCTGCTGACCCGCCTGGAAACCGCGCTCGGCGACGAACTCCCGGTCGACCTGACCGAAGGGGGCGCCTTGCGTGCGGGTTACGACGCGGAACTCGACCGTCTCCGGTTGCTCGCTTCGGACAGCAAGGGCTGGATCGCGGATTTCGAGCGCAACGAGCAGAACCGCACCGGCATCAAGTCCCTGAAGGTCCGTTACAATGGCGCCTTTGGTTATGCCATCGAGATCACCAAGGCCAACTTGGCCGCCGTCCCGGCGGATTATATCCGTAAGCAGACCATGGTGAACGCTGAGCGTTTCACCACCGAGGAACTCCGCGCCAAGGAGCGCGAGGTGCTTCGCGCCGACGAACAAGCGTTGGCCCGGGAGACCGAACTCTTCCAGGCCTTGCTTGCGGATGTCGTCACCCGCACGGAAGCGTTGCTCGCCACCGCCCTCGTCGTGGCCGAAGTCGATGTCCTGCGCGGCTGGGCCGATCTCGCCCGCGAAGCCAACTGGTGTCAGCCCGTCGTCGACGATTCCGATGTCCTGGAAGTCGAGCAGGGGCGTCATCCGGTCGTCGAACGGATGTTGCAGGCTCGTCCCGGCGCAGGGTCCTTCGTGCCGAACGACACCCGCCTCGCCGGTTCCGGCGAGCAGATCGCTTTGCTGACCGGCCCCAACATGGCGGGTAAGTCGACGTATATTCGTCAGGTGGCGCTCATCGCCTTGCTGGCGCATCTCGGTTGCTGGGTCCCGGCCACCAAGGCCCGCATCGGTCTCGTCGATCGTATCTTCTGTCGCGTCGGCGCGTCCGACGAGCTCTCGCGCGGTAACTCGACGTTCATGGTCGAGATGAACGAGACCGCCAACATCCTGAACAACGCGACCGCCCGTTCGCTCGTCGTCCTCGATGAGATCGGCCGTGGCACGAGCACATATGACGGCATCAGCATCGCCTGGGCCGTCGCCGAACATCTCCATGGCGAAGGCTCCGCCGGCCCTCGCACGCTCTTCGCCACCCATTACCACGAACTGACCAAGCTGGCCGCGGACCGCCCTCGGCTGCGCAACTGGTCCGTCGCGGTCAAGGAGTGGCAGGATGAGATCGTCTTCGTCCGTCGGGTCGTACCCGGCGCTGCGGACCGTTCCTACGGCATCCAGGTCGCCCGCCTCGCCGGCATGCCTCCGGCCGTCGTCCAGCGCGCCCGTGAGATCCTAGGCGGCCTCGAAGCGGGGTCTGGCTTGCCCGCCAAGGCCACGGCAGCCCCAGCGCAGGTGTCAGCATCGGTCACGCCCAAGAAGACTCCTGCGGCCAAGCCGCCGGGCAAGGAAGCGGGTCCGGAACTAGACCTGTTCGCTTAAATCCGCTGATTCCACTCCTTCGAGGCGAACTTGGCCCAAGTGCCTTCGTGGTCGAACTGGTCGTACGTCGGCTCCGCGACGTCGACCGGTGCGCTCTGGAGGATGCGACCCAGCTGCGTAGCGAAATCTTTTTCGAAGCGGAGCCAGTCGCAACCGGTCAGGAACGGCTTCCAGACATAGCCTTCGATGAGCAAGCCGTGCCGGTTACGCTTCTGCGCGGCGCCCGCGACCTTGCGACCGTCGTCTGATCGGACCAGGTCGTTGGGTTCGGCACGCTGCGCACAGGCGTCAGGTGCCTGGAATTCCCGCTGACCTTCCGGGACGGGGGAAAGTTTCACCGGTAGTCCTTGGGCGACCAAGGCCGCGAGGAGCGCTTCGTGGACCGCGGCATATGTCGCCATCGCATCGGCCTTGAAGAGCGGATGGGCGGGCGGGATGACCAGCGCGAAGGTCCAATCGTCAAGATGGGAGACGAGACCGCCTCCGGTGCAGCGTCGGACCAGCGGGAAGTTCGCCGGAACCAGGGCACGGTATTTGGCCCATGACTGCGAGACGCCGAAAGTATAGCTGGGCTCAGACCAAGCGAACGCCCGCAAGCGGACGCGATCAGGGGCAGGGTAGTGCTCCAGGAGCATCTGGTCGGCCGCCATGTTCACGACGGCGTCGGCGGCTTGGCGGGGCAGGACATCCATCCTTAGAAGTCTATGCCCTTTTCGAGACGACGCACGACCTTTCGGCCGGTGACCTGTTCGTACCAGTTTTCGCTTCCCCGAGGGACGCG
>RDYO01000142.1 GCA_004293385.1 Verrucomicrobiota bacterium | reverse complement strand
GTCTGCACCTGCGCCGATTACGGCAAACTGAACCACATCGATTTCTCCAAGCTCGAGACCCAGTCCGAGAACTCCGCCGGCGAGGCCAATGACGCCGACGAATACGAACGCGAGTCCGCCTCCGACTTCGCGCTCTGGAAGTCCCGTAAGCCTGAGGACGGCGCCAACTTCTGGCCGTCTCCTTGGGGTGAAGGCCGTCCCGGCTGGCACATCGAGTGCTCGGCCATGTCTCTCGCGCACCTCGGCGCCACCTTCGACCTGCACGGCGGCGGCATCGACCTCTGCTTCCCGCACCACGAGAACGAGATCGCCCAGTCCGAATGCGCCACCGGCGTGAAGGGCTTCGCCGCCCACTGGTTCCACAGCGCCCACCTGATGGTCGAGGGCGAGAAGATGTCCAAGAGCAAGGGTAACCTCTACACGCTCGACGAACTCGTCGCGAAGGGCTTCTCCCCGATGGAGGTCCGCTACACGCTCATCTCCGGCCACTACCGTAGCTCGCTCAACTTCACGATGAAGGGCGTCGACGACTCCCGCTCGGCCCTCGCCAAGCTGGAGCGCGGCGCCGACCGCTTGCTCGCCGCCGCCGGCTTCACCCGCGCCGAATTCGCCGCGCCCGTCGCCCAGGAAGTCCAGACCTCCTGGGGCCGTTTCGCCAAGGCCTGGGAAGTCCTGCAGGATGACCTCAACATCCCGGGCTGCCTCGGTCAGGTCTTCACCGTGCTCGCGGAGAAGGACGAACCGACCGCCGAACAGGCCCGTCAGGATGTCTCCGGTCTCGCCAAGATCCTCTTCGCCCTCGGACTCCAGCTCTTCGCCGCCAAGGCGGAGGTCGCGATCCCGGCCGAGGTCGCCGAACTGGGCGCCCGTCGCTGGGCCGCCAAGCAGTCCAAGGACTTCGCCGCCGCCGACCAGCTCCGCAAGGACCTGACCGCGCTCGGTTGGACGATGCTCGACCGCAAGGACGGCTACGATCTGAAGAAGGCCTGAAGGGGTGGGGCGGCTTGCTCCGTCCTTGCCCTCCGCCTCGGGAACCCCTAGCGAGTGGGGTCTTCCGCCATGTCTTCCCGCCCGCAGATGACTCCCCTCGAGGAGATCCGTCACTCCGCCGCCCACATGCTGGGCGCCGCCGTGCTCCGCCTCTTCCCCCAGGCCCAGCTGGACATCGGACCGCCCACCGACAACGGCTTCTACTACGACTTCGACCTCGACCACACCTTCACGGCCGAGGACCTGGTGAAGATCGAGGAAGAGATGCGTCGTATCTCCAAGGAGAATCAGAAGTTCGAGCGCTTCGAGTGCACCCGCGAGGAAGCCGAGAAGCTGATCCTCGAACGCGGCCAGAACGCCTACAAGGTCGGCCGCCTCGGCGACATCCCCGCCGGCGAGACCATCTCCTTTTACAAGAACGGCGAGTTCGTCGACCTCTGCGCCGGCTCCCACGTCCGCTACACCTCCCAGGTGAAGGCGTTCAAACTCCTGCACATCGCCGGTGCGTACCACCGCGGCGACGAGAAGAACAAGCAGCTCCAGCGCATCTACGGCACCGCTTACGCCACCAAGGACGAACTCGAGCAGGCCATGGCCCGCGCCGAAGAAGCCAAGAAGCGCGACCACCGCAAGCTGGGCAAGGAGCTGAAGCTCTTCCATATCGACGAGAAGGTGGGGCAGGGCCTCATCCTCTGGACGCCGAACGGCGCCGTCGTCCGTCAGGAGCTCCAGAACTTCATCTCCGAGCGTCTCTTCCAGACCGGCTACAAGCAGGTCTTCACGCCGCACATCGGCAACCTCGACCTCTACCGCACCTCGGGTCACTTCCCGTATTACAAGGACGCCCAGTTCCCGCCCCTCGTCGAACGCGAGGCCATGGAGATGCTCGCCAAGGAAGGCTGCGGTTGCGGCGAACTGACCAACCGCCTGGCCGACGGCACCGTGCAGGGCTTCCTCCTGAAGCCGATGAACTGCCCGCACCACATCCGCATCTACGCTTCCCAGCCTCACTCCTACCGCGACCTGCCGGTGCGCCTCGCCGAGTTCGGCACGGTCTACCGCTGGGAGCAGTCGGGTGAGCTGAGCGGCATGACGCGCGTCCGTGGCTTCACCCAGGACGACGCCCACCTCTTCTGCACGGAAGACCAGGTCCTGCCGGAAGTCCTCGGCTGCCTCGAACTCGTCAAGATCGTCCTCAAGACGCTCGGCCTGAATGATTATCGCGTGCGCGTCGGCCTCCGTAATCCCGACTCCGCCAAGTACACCGGCACCGCCGAGAACTGGGACAAGGCCGAAGCCGCCTGCCGTAGCGCCGCCGCCACCCTCGGCGTCGCTTTCTCCGAGGAGCCCGGCGAAGCCGCCTTCTACGGCCCCAAGATCGACTTCGTCGTCAAGGACGTCATCGGTCGCGAATGGCAGCTCGGCACCGTGCAGGTCGACTTCAACCTGCCCGAGCGTTTCGACCTCACCTATAACGGCGCCGACAACAAGCCGCACCGCCCGGTGATGATCCACCGCGCGCCGTTCGGTTCGATGGAGCGTTTCGTCGGCATCCTGATCGAGCACTTCGCCGGCGACTTCCCGACCTGGCTCTCGCCCGAGCAGGTGCGCCTCATCCCGCTCAACGACGACCTCAACGCCGACTGCGAAGCCATGGCCGAGGTCCTCAAGGCCGCCAAGATCCGCTGCAGCGTCGACGGTTCGTCCGACAAGCTTGGCGCCAAGATCCGCCGCGCCGAGATGTCCAAGGTTCCGCACATGCTCGTCGTGGGCGCCAAGGAAAAGGAAGCCGGCGTGGTCAACGTCCGCTCCCGCGCCGACAAGTCCTTCGAAGGTAACCGCACCCTGGCCGAGTTCGTCGCCCTGGTGTCGGCTGAGGTCGCCGAACGTCGCCTCAAGGCGCACGTTCCGACGGCCCCCGCCGCCCCGGCCGCTCCGCAGGCCTGACCGTCGCGTGGTTTTCACGGACTCCCCGGGGAACTGAGGTTGCCCGGCCGGGTCCTTTGAGCCTATACCCGAACCATGAGCCAGCCCCGTTCCTCCTCGCGTCGTGACTTCCTCAAGTTCGCCGGCCTCGGCAGCCTCGTCTTCGGCGCCGGCTCCGCCCAGGCCCTCGGCGCCGAAGGGCGCGAGGCTTCGGCCAACTCCGCCAAGCGTCAGGCCAAGAACGTGATCTTCATGGTCTCGGATGGCATGTGCTTCTCGGTGCTCACCGCCGCGCAGACCTATCTCACCCGGACGGAAAAGCGTTCTTCGAACTGGATGAAGATGTATGCCGAGCGTCCGGTCGTCCGTTCGCTCTGCGAGACCGACTCCGCCAGCGGCATCGTGACCGACTCCGCCGCCGCCGCCAGCTGCTGGGGTATCGGTGAGCGCATCGACAACGGCGTGTTGAACATCACGCCCGACGGCCGCAAGCCGCTCACGCTGGTCCAGAAGATGAACGCGGCCAAGAAGCGCTGCGGCCTTGTCACCACCGCCACCGCCACGCATGCGACCCCCGCCGGTTTTGCCGTTACCGTCGCCAAGCGCTCCGACCAGAAGGCCGTCGCCGCCCAGTATCTCGAACGTGGCGTGGATGTCGTCCTCGGCGGCGGTACGCAGTATTTCAACGATGCCCTGCAGGCCGCCTACCGTAAGGCAGGCTACGGCATCGCCCTCGACCGCGACCAGCTCCTGGCTGACGACGGCAAGGCTCCGTTGCTCGGCCTATTCAGCAAGAGCCACATCCCGTTCGAGATCGACCGCCTGAACTCGGCCGAACTCAAGGCCTCGACCCCGACGCTCGCCGAGATGACCAAGGTTGCGCTCCAGCGACTCAGCTCCGCCCCTGAAGGTTTCTTCCTCCTGGTCGAAGGCGGACGCATCGATCACGCGGCTCACGGCAACGACGGCGCCGCCGCCATCCGCGAGCAGGTCGCGTTCGACGAGGCCATCGCCACCGTGCTGGCGTTCGTCGATAAGAATCCCGACACCTTGTTGGTCATCACGACCGACCACGGCACCGGCGGTTTCAACGTCAACGGACTGGGCAGCGAAGACTTTGATACCTCCGCTCCGTCCTATTCAGAATCTACGCCGGCCTTCGACCG
>RDYO01000141.1 GCA_004293385.1 Verrucomicrobiota bacterium | reverse complement strand
AAGTCCATCTGGCCGACCCGCAACCTGCTCGTCGCCGGCAACTTCAACCTCACGAACACCGCCGAGCTCAACGCCTCGCTCACGCAGCGCGGCGCGCACGTCATCTACTCGACCGACACGCAGTCCATCCTCGAGGAGATCGGCTTCTGGCTCGACGAAGAACACGACCGCCTCTTCAAGGCGTTCAAGGACCAGGGCCTGGAAGGCGCCGCCGTGCAGGCGGAGATCTCCAAGCACATGGACATCGGCAACGTCCTGCGCCGCGCCGCCAAGAACTGGGACGGCGGCTACGCCATCGCCGGCCTCGTCGGCAACGGCGACAGCTTCGTCATCCGTGACCCCAACGGCATCCGCCCCTGCTGGTACGCCCGCACCGAAGACCTCATCGCCGTCGCCTCCGAGCGCGTCGCGCTGATGACCATCGTCGGCGTCAGCCAGGAAGACGTCCACGAACTCCCGGCCGGCCACGCGCTGATCATGAAGGCGGACGGCCGTCATTCGGTCGAACCCTTCCACGCCCCCGGCGAGGTCCGTCACTGCTCGTTCGAACGCATCTACTTCTCCCGCGGCAACGACCCCGAGATCTACGCCGAACGCAAGGCCCTGGGCGCCGCCCTCGCCGACGACGTCCTGGCCCAGATCCGCGACGACCATGACAACGCGGTCTTCTCCTACATCCCGAACACGGCGGAGATCGCGTGGTACGGCCTGATGGAAGAGCTCCGCAAACGCCGCCGCGCGCAGGTCAGCACCAAGCTGATCGCCGCGCAGCGCGCCGGTCAGCTCGACGAAGCCATGATCGAGAAGCTCGTGCTCGGCGGCTGGCCCCGCGGCGAGAAGGTCGCGCATAAGGACGTCAAGCTGCGCACGTTCATCTCCCAGGAGAAGAACCGCATGCAGATGGCCTCGCACGTCTACGACATCTCCTACGGCACCGTGCGCGAAGGCGACACGCTCGTCTGCGTCGACGACTCGATCGTCCGTGGCACCACGCTCCGCCAGTCCATCCTCCGCATCCTCGCCCGCCCGAACCCGAAGCGTATCGTCATCGCCTCGACCGCCCCGCAGATCCGCTACCCGGACTGCTACGGCATCGACATGTCCGAGATGGGCAAGTTCCTCGCCTTCCAGGCGGCCGTCGCGCTCTGCAAGGAACGCGGCATCGCCGACCTCCTCCGCGAGGTCTACGAAGACTGCGTCGCGCAGGCGAAGAAGCCGACCAAGGAGATGCGCAACCACGTGAAGCGCATCTATGACGCCTTCACCGAAGAAGAGATCGCCGCCAAGGCGGCCGAACTCGTCTACCCCGCGAAGAGCGGCTGGAAGGGCGAGCTCGTGCTGGTCTTCCAGAAGATCGCCTCGCTGCACAAGGCCTGTCCTTCGAGCCGCGGCGACTGGTATTTCACCGGCGACTACCCGACTCCGGGCGGTCTCGGCGTGCTCAACCAGGCTTACATCAACTACTGGGAGAAGCGCGAAGGCCGCGCCTACTGATCAGGCGTAGAGGCGGAACGGAGCGGTGCGCGCGCGGAAGGCCGCCGCGTCGCCGTCCCAGCGGCGCATCCAGCGGGCGAGGTCGATGCGCGCGCCCTGCGTGCGCAGCTCTTCGAAGAAGGCCTCGCTGCCGAGGTGCTTGATGAAGAGCTCGCGCTTGCCGCCGGTGAGCCCGGCGAAGGGGTTCGGCGCCCAGACGCAGGCCTGCCGGAAGAGGTGCAGCGAGATCGCGGTGGGGCGGAACACGGCGTAGTCGGTGACGGCGAGGTAGACGCCCTGCGTGCCGTCCGCGAGCTGCTGCGGCTGCAGCGTGAGGCCGGGCACGGCGGCGCCCAACGCAGCGGTGAGTTCGGCGGCCTTGCGACGCGGGTAGGTGAGGAAGCGGAAGTTGCGGCCGGCGCCGGCGCTGTGGCTGAAACCGGAATCCATGCAACCGAGGCCGGTCATGGCGTAACCGAGCGCGGCCTGCGGGCTGTCGATCATCGGCGAGGTCGCCGTCCAGTTCAAGCCGGTGAGATTCCACGTCATCGACCGGCGCCAGCCACGCATGGTCACGACTTCGAGCTGGCCGCGACGGCGCGAGGCTTCGTCGATCTCGAGGACGCCGGGCGTGGCGACCGCCCAGCGGGCGAGCTCCCCGATGGTGAGGCCGTGGACGTAAGGGGTCTCGTAGGAGCCGACGTAGCTGCGCCACTTGCGGTCGAGGAACGGACCGTCGACCTTCTCGCCGCCGAGCGGGTTGGGCCGGTCGAGCACGATGACGCGCACCGGGCGCGGCAGCGAGAAGCAGGCCTCGATGACGAGGCGCATGCAGCTGACGTAGGTATAGGAACGCGCGCCGATGTCTTGGAAGTCGATGATGATCGCATCGAGGCCGGCCAACATTTCCGGGGTGGGCTTGCGGGTCGCTCCGTAGAGGGAATAGACCGGCAGGCCGGTACGCGCGTCCTTCGCGTGGCCCACCTTGGCGTCGGCCTTGGCCACGCCGTCGATACCGTGCTCCGGGCCGAAGAGTTTCAAGAGCTTCACGCCCGGCGCGCGCGCGAGCACGTCCGCGGTGCGCTGACCGGCACCGTTGACGCCGGCGCGATGCGTGACGAGTCCGCAGCGCAGACCCTGCAGGCGGGCGAAGCCTTCGGCCGCGAGGACGTCGATGCCGAGCATCACCCTGCCGGTCGGCGCTCCGCCCGCCGGAGCGGGTCGCACGGCCGGCACGCTGACGGAACCGCCGCCGCCGCCGGCGCAACCGGACAAAGCGTAAGCGCCCAGCGAACCCAAGGCGGTGAGGTGAAGGAAGTCGCGGCGGTCCATGGGGAAGCAGTGACCGCATCTTCGGCCTTTCGCCGAGCGGTTCAAAGTCCGAAATCGAAAATCCGTTTGCAGGCGACGGTCCCCGCCGACACCTTCCCACCATGCGCGTCGCCCTCCTCGGTTCCGGTCGCGGCTCCAACGCCGACGCGGTCCTCCGCGCCCAGGCCGAAGGACGGCTGGGCAAAGCCAAGGTGGTCGGGATCTGGTGCGACGTCCCGACCTGCAAGATGCTGGAGCTCGGCCCGAAGTACGGCGTCCCCGCCCGCTTCCTCGACACGGGACCGTTCAAGACGAAGTTCTCACCCGAACGCGAGCACGCCTGGGCCGAGTCCCTGAAGGCCGCGCAGGTCGACCTGGTGGTGCTCGCGGGCTTCATGCGCGTGATCAAGGCCCCCTTGCTCGACGCCTTCGCCGGCCGCATCATCAACCTCCACCCCAGCCTCCTGCCCGCCTTCCCCGGCCTCGACGGAATCGGTCAGGCCTGGAACGCCGGCGTCCCCGAGGCCGGCTGCACCGTCCATTGGGTGAACGCCGAGATCGACGGCGGCGCCCACCTCGGCCAGACCCGCGTCGCCCGCGAACCCGCCGACACCCTCGAGTCCTTCGCGCAGAAGATCCACGCCGCCGAGCACGCCCTGCTCCCCGCGGTGATCGCCCGCCTGAGCGAGACGCTTTCCTGATGATCGAACTGAAGTGCCCCATCCACGAAGACATGGTCCAGCCGCTGGAAGACCATTTCTGCGAACTCACCCGCTCCTCCTGGATGCTCTTCCATGAAGGCCCCGGAAAACCGCACTTCGTGATGGGCTACTTCGACACGAAGGCCGAAGCCGACGAGGCTTGGGCCGGGCTGCGCAAGGCCTTCAAGAAACTGCCCGAGGCCTACGACGAGACCGTCATGGCCGACAAGGACTGGAAGGAAGCTTACAAGGAACACCTCAAGCCGTGGGATCACGGACGCCTCCATTGGGTCCCGGCCTGGATGCGCGGTAAGCACGCCGTGCCGGCCGACGCCGCGGTGATCTGGTTCGACGCCGGACTCGCCTTCGGCACCGGCGACCACCCGACGACCCGCCTATGCGCGATCCGCATGATGGACTTCCTCGAGACGCATCCCGCCGCGCAGGTTTCCGTCACCGACGCCGGCTGCGGCTCCGGCATCCTCGCCCTCTCCGCCGCCAAGCTCGGCTGCGGACGCATCGCCGGCTTCGATCGCGATCCGGAATCCGTCCGCGTGAGCATCGCCAACCGCGAAGAGAACGGCATCGCCGACGACGCGGTCGCCTTCCATCACGCCGG
>RDYO01000140.1 GCA_004293385.1 Verrucomicrobiota bacterium | reverse complement strand
AGGTTATGATGACGGTCGTGGGCCTTGAGGGCCTCCAGGACCGTCAGCCCGCCGACCCCGGAATCGAAGACGCCGATCGGGAGATCGCGCAGGTCTCCGCGATAATCCGCCGCGGCGAAGCTGGCCGGGACATCGCCCTGCGGATGGGCCTTGGCATGGCCGACGGCGGAAGCGACGACCTCATCCTGCGCGGAAGCGACGCCCGCTAGGACGACGCAACAGACAAGACGGAGGAAAGACCGCATGGGTCAGGTGCGGTCGGTCCGATACACGCGCTGGACGCGCTGCGTCAGCGTGCACAGGGCCTCCCACGGGATGCAGTCGGACCAGGCGCAGAACTCCGCGACGGTGATCCGGTCGCCGCCCTGCGCGCCGAGGATCGTGACGACATCGCCCACGGCCACGGCCGGGACATCGGTGACGTCGATGATGGTCTGGTCCATGGTGACGCGCCCGAGGATCGGGCAACGCGCGCCGCGGACCATGAAGTGGCCGCGGTTGCTGGCGGCGGTGGGCACGCCATCGCCGTAACCGACGGCGATGATGGCCACGCGGCTCGGGCGGGAGAGCACCTTGGTGCGATTATAACTGACGGCCGTGCCGGCGGGCAGGTCCTTGACCAAGACCACGCGGGCGTGGAAGGAAAGCACCGGCTCGGGGCGCAGGCTCGCCAGGAAAGACCCTGCCGAAGGCGGCAGGCCGTACTGCATCAATCCGACGCGCACGGCGTTGAACGGGGCCGCCGCAGAGAAGCTCTCGAGACCGGCGCTATTGTCGGCATGGATCATCAGTCCGGCGCGGACCGCAGCGGGAATCGTCTCCAGCAGACGGAGGAACGTCGCGCGCTGTTCGGCGGTGAACGCCTGGTCGTGATCGGCGTCGGAGAAGTGCGTGTAGACCCCGCGCCATTCCAAGCCGGGATCGGCGAGCACGAAGGCGAAGAGTTCAGCCGCCTGCTCGTGCCAGACGCCCGCACGGCCCATGCCCGTGTCGACCTTCACGTGGACCTTGGCGCGACGGTCGCGGCCGCGGACAAGCGCGGCGAGGACCTGCGCTTCGGCGAGGGAGTTCAGGGTGATGTCGAGGCCCAGCGCGACGGCGCGCGCCAGCTCGGTCGGCAGCGTCGGGCTGAGCAGCAGGATATCCGCGTCATGGCCGATCTCGCGCAGGATCGCGGCCTCGGCGACGTTGGCCACCGCGAAGCAATCGACGCCCGCCTGCAGGAGGCGCGTGGCGACCTCCGGCATGCCGTGGCCGTAGGCGTTGGCCTTCACGACCGCGACGTAACGGACGTGCGTAGGCAAGGCCTGCTTGATGCGACCGACGTTGCGGTCGATGGCAGGCAGGTCGATCTCGACCCAGGCGCGGGCGGACGAAGGGCTCATGCGTCGGCGCGGTGGCGTTCACCGGACCAGGTCGCGAAATCCTGGGCGACGTTCAGGGCGTCGGGGCGGGCTTCCTCGCGGAGGAAACCAGGCTGGCTCAGCAAGGCAGGCAAGGCCGACCAAGGAGCCGGGACGGGGATGTGCGCCGGCAGCGCGGCGGCGGCGACTTCTCCGGAAGCGAACAAGCGGCGGCCGGCGGTGTTCAGCTGCGTGGCCTCGGCTTCGAACGGCGCGCCGAGCGACCCATCGGCGGCGACCTCGAGGGCGTGCCAGCGCTTGAGCCGCGATTCGACCGCTACGAGGAACGGACCTTTTTCTCCGGCGACGAGCGCGGAGCGCGCCAACGCGGCGAGGGATTCCCAGACGAAGATCGGGCGCGGTTCGAGTGCCGACCAAGAGCGGACGGCGAGCGCGGCGATGCGGATGCCCAGCACCGAACCCGGACCGACGCAGAGCGCGAAGGAACGGATGTCGGCCAGCGAAAGTTTGGCGTCGGCCAGCGCGGCTTCGACGCAGCCGAAGAGACCTTCCAACGCGCCGTCAGGCGAGACGCCCTGCCCTACCCAGCGACCCTTGGAGAGAACTCCCACCCGGACTCCGGCGCGGGCGGAGCCGTCGAGGACGAGGCAGGGTTCAGGCGCGCTCATGGCCTCAGCCTGGCGGCCAATGGAGGGCGCGTCCACCCAGCAGATGCACGTGGAGGTGCGGGACCGACTCACCGCCATCCGGACCATTGTTGATCACGATGCGGAAGCCGTTCGCCAGACCGAGCTGACGGGACAGCTGGCCGGCCACGAGGAGCAGGTGCCCGAGGGTCGCCTGATCTTCCGCGGTGGCGGCGGCGATGCGCGGGATAGCCCTACGGGGCACGACCAGCACGTGGGTCGGCGCCTTCGGGTCGATGTCATGGAAAGCCACGCAGACCGCATCCTCATGGATGAGTTTCGCGGGGATCTCCTTGTCGGCGATCTTCTGGAACAGCGTCTTCGGGGCGCTCATGGGAAATCAGAGGACGACGACCGTGACGCGGCGGCGGCCGGCCTGACGGGCGACCAGTCCCTGCACCGTGTCGACGGCTTCGTCATAGGCCGCGCGCCAACGCGTCGAACGGGCGCGGGTGCCGGCGAGATACTGGTCCTGCAGGCCGACGACCCAGAAGAGCACGTCGGAGGATTCACCGGTCGTGGCGAGGGCGTCGGCGACGCGTTCGCCGGCCCAGAGGGCGTCGAACGGTTCGGCGCGATGGTCGAGCACGGCGACGGAAGGCGTGGCACGGTCCGGCGAAAGCAGACGGAAGATCTGAGCGGCCGCGGCGGCGAGATCGGAAGCATTCAGGCGAGGATCGGTCTCGTCATCCGCCTCGAAGACACGGAGCACCGCGTCCACGTCGGTGCGCAGCTGGGGAGCGGTGCCCACCATCGAAGCCAGCAGCGCGTTGAGCGTGCGGAGGCGGATGGACTTAGGCAGCGCGGCGGTCACTTCGCCTTTCCTCCCTTGCGGAGCTGGTCGATGGCCTTGGCGAGTTCGTCGATGTCCCGGAACTCACGGTAGACGCTGGCGAAACGGACGTAGGCGATCTGGTCGACCGCCTGGAGCCGGGCCATGATCTCCTCGCCGATGGCGCTGGAAGGCACCTCGTCGCCGAACTTGGCCTGCAGGTTCTCGACGATCTCCGAGATCATCAGGTTGATGCGCTCGAGCTCGATCGGACGCTTGTCGGTGGCCTTGCGGACGCCCGACGCGATCTTGCCGATGTCGAACTCCTCGCGGGCGCCGTTGCGCTTCACGACGACCATGCCTTCGCGGACGATCTCCTCGATCGTGCTGAAGCGATGGTCGCACGCCAGGCATTCGCGGCGTCGGCGGATGGAATGGTTACCCTTCCCGAGGCGGGTCTCCAGGACCTTCGTATCCTCGTGATTGCAGCGGGGGCAGAACATCGCTCAGAGCTTGAGGAAGTTCCCCAGGAGCTGGAGGCCGTGCTCGGTGGCGAAGGACTCCGGATGGAACTGGACGCCCCAGATCGGAAGTTCGCGATGGCGCAGGCCCATCACGAGACCGTCTTCGGTCCAGGCCGTCACCTCGAGGGCGGCGGGGAAAGTGGAACGCTCGACGACGAGCGAGTGGTAGCGCGTCGCGGCGAACGGCGAAGGCAGTCCCTTGAAGACGTCGGTGTTGTTGTGGAACACCGGCGAGGTCTTGCCATGCATCAGGTGCGGGGCGCGGATGACGTTGCCGCCGTAGACGTGACCGATGGCCTGGTGGCCGAGGCAGACGCCGAGGACCGGCTTCTTGCCGGCGAAGGCGCGGATCATGTCGCACGACACGCCGGCTTCGGCGGGCGAGCACGGACCGGGCGAGATCATCACGCGGTCAGGATTCAGCGCGAGGGCTTCCTCCACCGTGATCTGGTCGTTGCGGTACACCTTCTGCTCCACGCCCAACTGCCCGAAGTATTGGACCAGGTTGTAGGTGAACGAATCGTAGTTATCGATGACCAGCAGCACGTGCGGACGATTTGCCCGGCGCCTCGAAGTGTCAAGGAACCGCGTCCCCGTGTGAACAAGTGAGCACGATGAAGAAACTTCGTCGTGAGGGCTAGGGACAGAGCCAGAGCCAGGGCCAGAACGGCGCGAGGCAGAGGGAGAAAACAGATGAAGGATGGACGATGGAGGACAGGATTTGGGCATTCATTTCATCCTCCATCTCACATCGTCCATCCTTCATCGGATCAGCCCTCTTTCAGCC
>RDYO01000139.1 GCA_004293385.1 Verrucomicrobiota bacterium | reverse complement strand
CCGCGGCGGCGGCCTGCTCTTCGGGGCTGAGCGGGAGCTCTTCCTGCTTCGGCGCGCCGGCTTCCTTGGCGATCTTGGCGTTGAAGCCGGTGATGTTCTTCACGCCGCACTTGGCGAAGATCTTGTAGCGCTGCGACATCTCCGCGATGAGCCACTTGAGGGCGGCGGGCACGCGCTTGGGGTCGGTCTCGACCGGGATGAGGAGGTGCGGCAGGTTGTTGTAGATCTGCAGCTCGACCACCTTGGGGTCGACCATGATGAAGCGCAGGTCCTGCGGCGTGCAGCGGTAGAGGAGCGAGACGATGACCGAGTTGATGCAGACCGACTTGCCCTGGCCGGTGGCGCCGGCGATGAGCGCGTGCGGCATCTTGGCGAGGTCCTGGATGACGGGCTTGTTCGTGACGCTGTCGACGCCGAGCACGACGGGCAGCTCCATCTGGGCCTCGGCCCAGGCCTTGGATTCGATGATCTCGCGCAGGAGGACGGACTTGCGGTTCTTGTTCGGGATCTCGATGCCGACGGTGCCCTTGCCCGGCACGGGCGCCAGGATGCGCACGGCGACGGCCTCGAGGTTCATCGCGATGTTGTTCGAGAGGTTGGAGATCTTCTCCACGCGCACGCCCGGGGCGGGCTTGATCTCGTAACGGGTGATCGACGGGCCCTGCTGGATGCCGACGTCGACGCCGTTGGCCGGATCGACCGGCACGCAGTCGACCTTGAACTGCTTGAGGGTCTCGATGAGGTCGGCGGCGCGCTTGCGGAAATCTTCGGGCTCGAGCTTCGAGTTCGCGGACGGCTCGTTGAGCATCCGGATCTCGGGGAAGACGTAGTCGCCGCGCTTCTTGACGACCTGGCTGGCGCGGGCCTTCTCGATCTTGTCGGGCTGGACGACGAGCACCTTGCCGGCGTTGGGTCCGAGCGGCTCGGGGGCCTTGCGCGGCGGCTTGGCTTCGGGGACCTCTTCTTCGTCCTCCTCTTCTTCCTCTTCCTTCTCGTCCTTCTTCGCCTTGGCCTTCTCGGGCTGCGGTGTCTCGGCGGGCGAGATGCTCACGTTGTCCGGCTGGACGAGGTCCGGGCCGACGTCTTCGTCCTCGGCGGGGCCTTCGTGCGGGATGTCGACGACGACCGGGACGGACTTCGTGACCGGCTTGGCGGTCTCCTTCGGCTGCGGGACGGCCATGACTGCGCCCACGATTTCCTGTTGCTTGCGACGGAGCTCGGCGGCGGCCTGGTCGCGCCGGCGCTGTTCTTCGGCGGCCTTGAGGGCGGCGGCCTTGCGTTCGGCGTTCCATGCGCCGAAGGCGTCGCGCATCTCGGCGATCCAGGAGGAAAGCGTGGCCTTGGGGTCGTCGGCGAGGGCGCCGAGGAGGCAGAAGCCGTAAGGGAAGACGAGGATCCAGGTGCCGTAGTCGCCGAGGATCGGACGGAAGACCGAGCCGTCGAGCGTCTCACCGAGCACGCCGCCGGGGCCGCGCGGGTCGAAGGCGATGGCGACGTCCCGCGCGGTGCCGAGCCACAGCGTCAGGATGGGCGCGAAGAGGATGACGCACAGCGCCATCAGCGTGACCTTGACCGGCCACAGGGTGTGGGCGCGCTGGTTGAGCGCGAACCACGCCGCGGCGAAGAGGAAGAACGGGATGAGGAAGGCGGCGTAGCCGAACAGGGCGAAGACGACCACCGCGAGCGTGGCGCCGAAGGCGCCGCACGGATTGTCGGTCAAGGTCGCGTCGGAGGCGGCCGGCAGGCCGAAGGTCTGCTCGAGCCACTGCGGGAGGAGGTTCTGGTCGGCGGCGCCCTTGAAGAGCATCGCCACGAGCAGGTAGGCGGCGCCGAGCGCGAGCACGGCGGCGAGGATCGGTCGGCTCTCGCTGGCCGGTCGGGCGAGCGTGGCGGAACGTTTGCGGGCGGGAGCGGGCATGATTATTCGCCGAAAAGGGTGCCCTGCGAAGCGGCGTCCGCGGCGCCGGGCGGCAGCGGATCGGCATGGATGTGGCGGGGCGGACGGGTGACGCGCGCGGCGAGGGCGCGGGCGCGCTCCTGGGCGAGGCGTTCGACCATGCCGGCGAGGGCGTGGCGGATCCACTTCGGGGTGAAGGACGCGGCGGAATAGTCGCACGGACCGTAGCCGTGCACGCGACCGGCCTGCAGGAGGGCGTCGTTCTGCGCGAACTCGGCTTCGCTCTCGGGCACATAGACGGCGAAGGCCTTGCCGCCGTTCTTGCGGAGGAGCGAGAAGACGGGGACGTCGCTGGGGCCGTCGGCGACGTAGATCATGTTCTCGAAAGGCACGCGGCGGTCTTCGGGGCGGACGACGGCGTTGACGTCGATCTCGGCGTTCTTGTTCGAGCCCTTGTTGATCTCGAAGAGGAAGCGGGTCTTGATGGTGTTGTCGACCATCGCGGCGACCTGGGTGATCTCGGTCGGCAGGTCCAGCGAGAGCTCGTCCTGCTTGGTGAAGTGCGGGGGCAGCGGATGCTCGAGGAACTCGCAGCCGTAGATGCCGTCGCAATGCTCGGCGAGCGAGGTGCCGCGGATCATCTCGGCGAGGCCGGTGCTGATGACGTAATGCTCGAGGACGACCTCGACGTTGTGCTTCCGGCCGAGCTCACGGACGTGCTCCTTGAGGGCGGGGAAGAACTGCGGCAGGCCCGGGCAGAGTTCGATCTCGGCCCCGAGTTCGCGGAGCCGGCGGTTGGTCAGGCCCTTCATGAGGCCGGACTTCACGTAGCTGAGCAGGTGGTTGAGGTAGACGGAATCCTTGGGCGTGCGGATGCCCTTGCGCGCGTAGAGGGCCGGCAGCTGGTTGGTCTCCTTCCAGAACTGCTCCTCGTCGACGCCGAAGGCCTTGAAAAGCGGGGTCTGCATGTACCCCGGACAGAGGGTCTTGTCGAAGTCCCACACGCAGGTGACGACGTGGGTGCCGCGGAGCGCGGGTTCCTTGGGCTGCATATCGGTCGGAAAAGGGATGAAGGTCGGGCTTGCGGAGGGGAGCCTGCCGCACTCCATTGAATAACGAACGGACGACTTCTGTCCAAGCCCGATTAACCCTCTTCTCCGATGTCCGCCGACCCCCTCCGCCCCGACCTGACCGGCTTCCGCCGCCGCCTGGCCGAGCTCGAGGGGCTGCTCGCCGACCCGGCGACGTTCGCCGACAACCGCCGGGCGGCCGCCCTCGGCGCCGAACTCCGCTTCACGTCCAAGGCGGTCAAGGCCGACGACGTGCTGGCCGGCCTGGAAAAGGAGCTCGCGGACGCCCGCACGATGGGCGCCGAGTCCGATCCGGAGCTCCGCGCGATGGCCGCCGAAGAGGTCGCCCGCCTCGCCCCGGCCGTCGAAACGGCCCGCGAACAGCTCATCCGGTCCATCATCCCGCCCGATCCGGATGATTCTCGTAATGCTCTTGTAGAAATCCGGGCCGGCACCGGGGGCGAGGAGGCCTCCCTCTTCGCCGCCGAGCTCCTCCGCGCCTACACCCGCTTCGCCGAGAAGCGCGGCTGGAAGCACGAACTGATGTCCCTTTCGCCCTCCGACCTGGGCGGGGTCCGCGACGCGGTCCTGCTCGTCGAAGGCGAAGGCGCCATGGCCCACCTCCGCCACGAGGCCGGCGTGCACCGCGTCCAGCGCGTGCCCGCCACCGAGGCCTCGGGCCGCGTGCACACGTCGGCCGCGACCGTCGCGGTCCTCCCCGAAGCCGAAGAGGCCGAGGTGGTGCTGAAGCCGGAAGACCTCGACATGTCCGTGGCCCGCGCGAGCGGCGCCGGCGGCCAGCACGTCAACAAGACGGAGTCCGCGGTGCAGATCATCCACAAGCCGACGGGGCTGATGGTGTACTGCGCCGACGAACGCTCGCAGCTACGCAACCGCCAGAAGGCCCTGCGCGTGCTCCGCTCCCGCCTCCTCGACCTGACCCGCGCCAAGGAACGCGAGGCGCGCGCCCAGGACCGCAAGACGCAGGTGGGCTCCGGCGACCGCTCCGAGCGCATCCGCACCTACAATTTCCCGCAGAACCGCATCACGGACCACCGCATCGACCTCACGGTCCACGGCATCGAGCAGGTGCTCGAGGGCGACCTCGACGCGCTGATCGACGCGCTGTTCGACGCCGACCTGCGCCAGCGGGCCGAAGCGATCACTCAGCGCTGAGGCGGAG
>RDYO01000160.1 GCA_004293385.1 Verrucomicrobiota bacterium | reverse complement strand
GCCGTCGCGGTGGGCCTCGCCCTGGACCTCCTTTGCGCCCGCGACCTCGGCCTGTTTGGCAAGGAAGAGACCGAGCGCTCGCTCAACCTGCTCGTCGCCCTCGGCTTCCGGATCTATTCGCCCGAGATGCACCTCGACGGTGGCGCGCCGATGCTGGCTGGCCTCGAAGAATTCCGCGAACACCTCGGCGGCCAGCTCACGCTCGTCCTGCCGACCGCCATCGGTAAGTCCACTCAGGTCCATGAGATGCCTGCTGCCGTCGTGCGCAAGGCCGCCGACGAACTGCGGGCGCGGGATCAGCAGCCATGCGCCGCGCGGTCCTGAACGTCGTCGGCCTCTCCGCCCGGGATCTGCGTTCCGGCGTCATGCCGCGTCTCGCCGCGCGCGCCGCCAAGGGCAGCGTCGCCCAGGTGCGTCCGGCGTTCCCGGCCGTCACCTGCACCGCGCAGTCCGATTACCTGACCGGCAAGCAGCCGAGCGAACACGGCATCGTCGGCAACGGCTGGTATGACCGCACCCTCAGCGAGGTGCAGTTCTGGAAGCAGTCGAACCGCGTCGTGCTCGCCCCGAAGGTCTGGGACGAACTTCACGCCAAGAATCCCAAGCTCAAGGTCGCGAACCTCTTCTGGTGGTACAACATGGGCACCGCGGCGGACATCTCCGTCACCCCGCGTCCGGTCTACAAGGCGAACGGCGGTAAGATCTTCGACATCGCCAGCTACCCGCAGCGCTTCAAGGAGCTGCTCAAGCGCGACCTCGGCGACTTCCCGTTCCATTCTTTCTGGGGTCCGCGCGCCGGCCTGCCGTCGTCGCAATGGATCGCCGACAGCGCCCGCTGGATCGAAGAGCACGAGCAGCCGGACCTGAGCCTGGTCTACCTCCCGCACCTCGATTACGACCTCCAGCGCTTCGGCCCGAATGACGCGCGCAGCGACGCCGCCCGCCGGGACGTCGACAAGCTCGTCGGTGACCTTGCCGAATTCCTCGAAGCCCGGGGGGTCGAGGTGCTCATCGTCTCCGAATACGCCA
>RDYO01000012.1 GCA_004293385.1 Verrucomicrobiota bacterium | reverse complement strand
TCCGAGACGAACTGCATCTCGACCGTCTCCCAGCCCGCGCCGCCGCAACGTTCGCAGCGGCCTTCCCCGGCGTTGAAGGAGAAGTGCGAAGGCGAGAGGCCCGCGGCTTTCGCCTCGGGCGAGTTGCCGAGCAAGGTGCGGATCGCGTCCCACGCGCCGACGTAGAGCGCCGGGTTGGAGCGCGGCGTGCGGGTCGCGGGGGATTGGTCGACGAGGGCGACCTCCGCCGGCTCCTGGTCGAACTTCACCCATTTCAGTTCCGTCGCTTCATCGCCTGACTCCGGATCGCGCCGTCCGATGACCTGATGGAGCAGCGTCGACTTGCCTGAGCCTGAGACGCCGCAGAGGCCGACGAGTCGTCCGAGCGGGAGCGAGCAGGCGAAGTCGCGGAGATTGTTGACCGTCGCACCGGCTACGCGGAGGCGAGGGGTCGTGTCGCCGACCGGGCGCGGGGCGCGCGTCTCGGGCGTGCGCCGGCCGGAGAGCCAGTTGCCCGTCGCGGATTCCTTGACCTTGAGGATGCCTTGCGGGGCGCCCTGATAAAGCAGATGGCCGCCTTCGGCGCCGGGTCTCGGCCCGATCTCGATCAGCCAGTCCGCCGCGCGCATCACCGACTCGTCGTGTTCGACCACCACCACCGTATTACCTTGGTCGACGAGGCTGCGCAGGATCCCGACCATGCGGGCCAGGTCGCGGGCGTGCATGCCGACGCTCGGTTCGTCGAGGACGAAGACCGTGTCCGCCAGGCAGGCGCCGAGGCAGGAGGTCAGGTTGACACGTTGGACTTCGCCGCCGGAAAGCGTGCGGGACAAACGGTCGAGCGCCAGGTAGCCGAGACCAACCGCTTCGAGGTAGCCGAGCCGCGCAAGGATGGCTTCGAGCGCGTGGTCGGCGGGGTGACGGGAGTCCTTCGGCGCGAGCGGCGCCAGCATCGCGCGCAGGTCCGAGACCGGCGAAGCATAGAGTTCCGGGAGCGACTTACCCTGCCAGCGCCAGAAGAGCGATTCCTCGCGGAAGCGGCGTCCGTGGCATTGCGGGCAGGACTCGTAGGCGCGCCAGCGGGAGAGGAACACCCGCACGTGCATCTTATAGGTCGTCCCTTCGAGCCAGCGGAAGAAGCCGCGGACGCCGTACCACATCGAATCGTAGGAACCTTGGACGTAGCCCGGTTCGCCATGCTCGACGAATCTACGGTGCGCCGCCGAGAGCTTCTTCCACGGCACGTCCATCGGGATGCCCGCCTTGCGGCAGGCGCGCGTGAGGTCCTTCTGCGATTCGCCGTAGACCGTGCCTTGGAACGGGGCGATCGCGCCTTCGGCGAGCGTCAGCGCCGGATTCGGGATGATCTTATGCCAGTCGAGGCCGATGACGCGGCCGAAGCCGCGGCACTCCGGGCAAGCGCCGACGGGAGAATTGAAGGAGAAGAGCGCGGGCGAGGCCGGGCGGAACTTGCGTCCATCGACCGGTGATTCGAGGGCCTCGCTGTAGCGGGAAAGTTCGTGGCCTTGGTCGTCGAGCAGGCGCAGGCGGGCGCCGCCGAGGCGGAAGGCCGCGAGGGCCGCCTCATGGAAGCGCGAGGCCTGGTCGGGGGCGACCGTCACGCGGTCCTGGATGACGAGCAGTTCCGTCGCGTCGGCGGGAATCTCGTCCTCCGTCAGCCGGACGCGTCGGCCGGCGGCGAAGGCGCGGCTGAAGCCCGCCTTCGCGAATTCTTCCGCGATGGTCGGCCAGCCCAGCGATTCCGGTTTGGCGACCGCGAAAGCGAGCGAGAGCGACTGGCCCGGGAAGCGCGTGAGCGAATCCTGCCAGGCGGCGTCGGGTCCGCGCGGGACGATCACCTGGCCGCTGGCCGGGTCGACGAGTTCGGCGCGGTGCGCGAACCAGACTTTGAACCAGTCGCAGAGTTCGGTCATCGTGCCCACCGTCGAGCGCGACGTGCGGACCGCGTTGCCCTGCTTGATGGCGACGGAAGGGCGGACGTTCTCCGCGGAGTCGAGCGCCGGGGAGGGCAGCAGCTCGAGGAACTGACGGACGTACGGGCTGAACGTCTCGACGTAGCGGCGTTGCCCTTCGGCGTGCAGCGTATCGAAGACCAAGGAGGATTTGCCCGCGCCGCTGAGGCCCGTCACCACGACCAGCTTGCCGACCGGGATGTCGACGTCGAAGCCCTTCAGGTTGTTCTGGCGGACGCCGCGGAGGCGGATCGCGTCTGGTCGGGGGGCGGGCATCGGACCCTCCATCGGACACGAATCGCCCCGCTTGGCAAACCCGCTAGCGCACTCGGCAGCGAATCACGCCCTGCGGGGTGGCCACCGCCTTAACTTTAATATCATGCGGCTCGTCCGGCAGCCGCGGGAGCACCTGGAAGGAGTGGGCGTGGCCCAAGAGGAAGGTCTTACGGGGCGGCTTGGCCAGCAGCCGGTCATAGAAACCGCCGCCGAAGCCGAGGCGCCGGCCGGCGCCGTCGAAGCCCAGGCCAGGGACGAGGATCAGGCCGGCGTCGGCCAGGGTCGCGACCGGGGCGGTGGGTTTCGGTTCGCGGATGCCGAGACGGGAGGGCTGGAGCGCGCCGAGGTCGTCGACCTCATGGAGGACGAGCGTCGTCTTGTTGGTCACCCGAGGAAGCAGGAGCCGCTTCCCCTCGAGGAGGGCGAGCGCGAGGAGGCCGTCGGTCGGCAGCTCGCCGCCGAAGGACGCGTAGAGGCAGACCGTCTTCGCCTGCTTCCACTCGGGGAGCTGCGTGATCAGCCGGGCGGCCTCGTCGCCCGCGACCTGCAGTTCGCGCGACGTCAGCGCGGTGCGGCGGGCCTTCAGTTCCGCGCGCAGTGTCTGCTTGGCGGCGCGGGCGTCCATGGGCTTAGAAAAGCCGGTTGAGCGTCAGAGTCAACAGGACGACCGGCAGGTAAAGGATCGAGGCGATGAAGAGCGGCTTCGCGACCGCGGCCCGGCGCTGCGGCAGGGCGAACTCGAGGGTCAGCTTGAAGAACCACGCGCCGGCCAGGAAGGAGACCCAGACGTAGGGGCTAGTCCAGTTCGGGAAGAAGTTCGTGGCGATCGCGCCCGCCACGAAGATCATCGGGAGGATGAAGGCCATCGCCCAGATCGAGGCCGAGCGGCCGGACGGGTCGTCGACCGTGGCCACCTTGAAGCCGCCGCGGGCGTAGTCTTCGCGGCACATCACCGCGAGGGCCATGAAGTGGGGCACCTGCCAGAAGAACAGCAGCGCGAAGAGCAGCCAGCCCATGCGGTCGATGTCGCCGATCTTGGCCGCCGTGCCGATGATCGGCGGAATCGCGCCCGGCAGCGAGCCGACGAGCGTGCACCAGGAGGTCAGCGTCTTGAGCGGCGTGTAAAGGAACAGGTACGAGAACGCGGTCGCGGCCGTGAGGGCGCCGGCCAGCGGATTGGCGCCGAGCCAGACCAAGGTCACGCCCGCGGTTAGCAGGGCCATCCCGAAGAGCAGGGCGGCGCCGGGGCGGACGATCCCGGCGGGGATCGGACGATTACGGGTGCGTTCCATCTTCGCGTCCGCGTCGCTCTCCCACCACATGTTGACCGCGCCGCAGCCGCCGGCCGCGAGGGCCGTGCCGAGGGCGAGGGACACGAGCACCTTGGCGTCGGTCGGCTGCGCGGGCGCGCTGCAGAAATAGCCGGCGAGGGACGTCAGGACGGACAGGAACGACAGCCGGGGCTTGGTCAGCTCCCAGTAGGCGGCAGGCACGGATCCGGCGCGTTCGCTCATCGGTCTTGTCGTGGCGGGTTTACGCGCAGGGTTAAAGGCAAATCCGTTGCGCCGGCTCAGGCGGCGTCGGTCCGGGCGCGGCGATGCGCGAGGGCGAGCGCGGCGCAGAGCGAGGAGAAGAGCGCCGCGCCCACGACGAGGTGGACGGTGCGGACGTGCGGGTTGTCGTAGAGGCGGAGGCTCAGGACGCCGAGGAGGATCTGCAGGCCCAGCAGGCCGACGAGGGAGGCCCACCGCAGGAACGGATAGCCGTGGCGGGCCAGCCGGTAGGCGAAGAACAGCACGGCCGAGGCCGCCAGCAGGGCGCCGCCGCGGTGGGCGAGGTTGACCCACCAGAGCAGGCCGTCGCCGACCGAGGGGATGAAGAGCCCTTGGTCGGGGGACGTGACCCAGGCGGTGAAGCGACCTTGGCGCATGACCGCGCCGCCGACGATGACCGCGAGCGTCAGGCCCGCCGCCCAGCGGCCGGCACGGAAGGGCGCCGGGTCTTCGCCGCGACCCGCGCGGTGCCAGGCGGCGCTATGGGCGAGGGCGATGAAGGCGAGGAGCGCGAGCGTGAGCTGGGCGTTGACGGCGTGACCGACGGCGAAGGCCGCGGCCTTGAAGTTGCCGTCGCCGCCGATGTTCAGCTGGTCGAGGAGCACGCGCAGTCCGCCGAGCATGCCTTGCAGCACGACGAGGCCGACGAGCGCGTACGCCGCGCGGCGGACGACGGTCCGCGTCTCGCGCAGGCGGTGCGCGACGGCGATGGCCACGCAGAGCAGGCCGAGACCCGTGGCCGCGAGGCGATGCGAGTGTTCGGCGAACTTATCGATCTCCGTGAGCCAGCCCGGCGGGTTGACGGAGCCGTTGGACAGGGGCCAGTCCAAGAAGGCCATGCCGGCCTGGATGCTGGTCGTGAAGCCGCCGGCCTGGAGCACGAGCACCGACCACGCCAGCGTGAGCAGGCACAGTCCGAACAGACGTCGGTCGGGCGCGGCGGATTCCGGCTGGGTCATGCTCCCATCACAGGGGACAACGCGGACGGCGCAAATCCCAAGCACGCATATCCCGCTTCTTAAGCCCCGCCGATGGGGCTCATCAGGAACCCGCGGTGAGCCGGCCGAACGCGCGGATCTTGCCGACCAGGTTCGTCAGGCCGTTGCGGCGGTTCGGGGAGAGGTGCTGGGTGATGCCCACGGCGGAGAGGAAGTCGGCGTCGGTCGCCGCGACCTCCGCCGGCGAGGCGCCGTCGTAGAATTCGCAGACCAGGCTCGCGACGCCCTTCGTGATGAGCGAATCGGCGTCGCAGCGGAAATGGCAGACGCCGTCGTCGAGCGAGGGGATCAGCCAGAGGTTGGACGTGCAGCCTTCGATGAGGAAGGCCTCGAGCTTGAGTTCGGCCGGGAGCGCCGGCGCGGACTTCGCGCGGTCGATCACGTACTGGAACCGTTCGTGGTGGTCGGAGAAAGGTTCGAGCTCGGCGATGAGCTCGGAGCGGCGGCGTGCGAGGTCCATCGGCGGATCAGAAACCGGCGAGGGCTTCGGGGTCGAGGTTGCTGCGCACGAGCGCGTCGCAGGCGGCCTGGAGCTTGCGCTGGCGTTCCGGCGGCAGCTTCGATTCGGTGCGCAGCCACGAGGCGGCTTCCTGCCAGACGAGCGGGGAAGGGCGGCGCAGCGTCAGCAAGGTCTCGAGTTCGTCGGCGACGGAACGACGCGTGCCATAGGCTTCGGTCTGGCCGGCGAGGATGCGGGCGGAGACGTAATCCGCGCGCAGCTGCGAGTGACGCGGATGTTTCGCGGCGCCGGCTTCGAGGACGCGGACCGCGGGTTCGCCGGCGCGGATCGCGCGCAGGTGGCGGCCGACGGAGCGATAGGCTTCGGGCCCGAGGTCCTTGGCCTTGAGGAATTCCTCGAGGTAGCGGTTGCCCGTGTCGCGGTCGATCTTGGCGGACTTCGGATCGTTCTTCTGGCGCGCGTGGTGGGCGATGCCGAGCAAGGCCATGACGAGAGGCTCCTTCGCCTTGAAATAGGTGCGGTCGGCGGCGACGATCTGCTGATATTGCGCGATCGCCTGGCTCGGGTCAGGTCCCCGGACCAGCGCTTCGAGGTGGAGCACCGCGAAGGTCACGCGTTCGAAACCCTGCTGGCCGGCGGCGATGGCGATCGCGCCGGTGAGTTCGGAGTAGCCTTTCTCGGCGGCGAAGTTGGCGAGCGCGAGCATCGCGGCCGAGTTGGCGGCGTAGCGGGTGAAGATCAGCTTGAGCTGCTTGTCGAAGTCCTCCTTCAGACCGAGGCGGTCGAGCAGGTGGAGCTTCTGGATCTGGGGGAAGAACGCGGCTTCATCGAGGTCGATGCGCTCCTGGTTGACCGCCAGGGCGATGCGGCTTTCGCCCAGCAGGATGTGGTAACGGGTGAGCTGCGAGAGCACCGCCTCGCGGGCCGCTCCGCTGAAGACCGACGTCTTGGATTCCAGCAGGCTGATGGCCTCGCGGGTCTTGCCGCCCTCGAAGAGCGCCCGGGCCTTGAGGAGCAGGCCGCTGGGGAGTTTGTCCAGGCCGCTGGAATTGATGAGGTTGACCGCATCCGGGTATTTGCCGGTCCAGTAAAGGGACGTCGCGGCCGAGAGGGAGAGGACCTCCCGCATGTTGCCCGAGATATTCTTGGAGTTATTCAGCAGCTTGAGGCTGACGTCGATGACCTCCTGGTCGCGTTCCCGGGCCTGGAGGAACTGGAAGTAGCGCTCGAGGTAGTCCTTGGTCAGAGGGTCCTCGATGGGGAGGAAATCGAGCCCGTGCTGAAGGGTCTGGATCGCGTCGTCCGTCCGCCCTGCGATAGAATGTAAGAAGTTGGCAAAGAACAACTTAGATTTAGCACTGCCTGGGTTGCAGCGGACCGCCACCTGCGCCAGGCGGAGGGCGTCATCCATCTTACCGGCGGCCTGGGCGGCCATCCCTTCCTTGGTGAAGTATTCGGACAGCTGGTTGAGGTGTTCCTGGAGGATTTGGGCCGATTTTTCGGGCTGATCCTCCAGTTTAGAGAGGGAAAGGCGGATGATTTGAAGGAGGGCCTTATCCTTGATCAGGTCCGCTTTGACGTAGGTCTGGCGGGCGTAACTGAGGATAGCCTCCTTGTCCTTAAGATTGGGAAGCCGGGCTAGGACGATGATTTCGGCGTCTTCGGCCTCTTCCTTGCTGACCGCGCCGAGGGGCGGGGGGGAGGGAGGGGTGGCCGTCTGGGCCAGACCGGTCAGGCAGAAGGCTCCGAGGAGCAGGGAGGCGGTCAGGCGGGTGGGGGGCATGGGCGGGGTTTGAGTAATGGCAGGGGGCTCGAAATTGTCCCGCCAAAAAAATCCGGAGGGGGGTGCCGCCGGGAGGGCGGTAAAGAAACCTTAAAATCCCCGCACTTTCCTCTTGCATGAGGGGCCTCGACCCCTATGCCCAAACCCTCTTTTCCCTATTTACCGAGGTCCATGCCTACCATCAACCAGCTCGTCCGTAAACCGCGTGTCCAACCCAAGGCCAAGTCGAAGTCGCCTGCCTTGAACAACTCGCCCTTCCGCCGCGGCGTCTGCGTGCAGGTCATGATCCGCACGCCGAAGAAGCCGAACTCGGCTCAGCGTAAGGTCGCCAAGGTGCGCCTGACCAACGGCCAGGAAGTCATCTCCTACATCCCCGACGAAGGCCACAAGCTCCAGGAGCACTCCGTCGTCCTCGTCCGCGGCGGCCGCGTGAAGGATCTCCCCGGCGTGCGCTACCACATCGTCCGCGGCCCGCTCGACTGCTCCGGCGTCGAGAAGCGTCGTCGCTCCCGTTCCAAGTACGGCGTCAAGCGCCCGAAGGAAAAGAAGGCCTAATCCGTTTCCGACCCTAACACCTCTCAGATCATGTCTCGTCGTCGCAAAGCAGCCAAGCGCGCCCACCTCCCGGACGCCCGTTACGGCTCCCCCCTCATCAGCCAGCTCATCAATGTCGTGATGAAGTCCGGCAAGAAGTCCATCGCCCAAGGCATCGTCTACGGCGCGATCGAGAAGGTCAGCGAAAAGCTGATGAAGGGCAATCCCGTCGAGCTGATGCTCGGCGCCCTGGAGAACTGCCGCCCGAAGCTCGAAGTGAAGAGCCGTCGCGTCGGTGGCGCCACCTACCAGGTCCCGGTCGAAGTCTCCCCTGAGCGCCAGAACAGCATCGCGCTGCGCTGGGTCGCCGCCGCCGCCGCCGGCCGCAAGGGCACCACGATGTCCGAAGCCCTCGCCGCCGAACTCGTCGACGCTTACAACAACACCGGCAACGTGGTGAAGAAGCGCGAAGAGACCCACAAGATGGCCCAGGCCAACCGTGCCTTCGCCCACCTCAAGTGGTAATCCGCAGGTAATTCTCCGCAGCCCGTAACCGGTTCCGACCATGGCCAAACTTTCCGAATTCAACTCCGCCAACCGCGCGTTCCCGCTCGAGCACACGCGCAACATCGGCATCGCCGCGCACATCGACGCCGGCAAGACGACCACCACGGAGCGCATCCTCTTCTACACCGGCGTGGTGCACAAGATGGGCGAAGTCCATGATGGCACCGCCACCACCGACTGGATGGAGCAGGAGCGCGAGCGTGGCATCACGATCACCGCGGCCGCCATCTCCGCCGGCTGGAAGACCAAGGAAGGCCATTTCGCGAACATCGACCATCGCATCAACATCATCGACACCCCCGGCCACGTGGACTTCACGGCCGAGGTGGAGCGCTCGCTCCGCGTCCTTGACGGCGCCGTCGCCGTCTTCTGCGCCGTCGCCGGCGTGCAGCCCCAGTCCGAGACCGTCTGGCGCCAGATGAACAAGTACGGCGTCCCGCGCGTCGCCTTCGTCAACAAGATGGACCGCACCGGTGCCGATTACTTCGGCGCCGTCGACGACATCTGCACCAAGCTCAAGGGCAACGCCCACCCGCTCTTCATCCCGATCGGCCAGGGCGAAGAGTTCAAGGGCATGATCGACCTGATCAAGAACGTCGCCTACGTCTACGACGAGACCGACCCGAAGGGCATGAAGTACCACACGGTCGACATCCCGGAAAACCAGAAGGAAGAAGCCAAGCAGTGGCGCACCAAGCTGGTCGAGGCCCTCGCCGACTTCGACGACGTGCTCGCCGCCAAGTACCTGGACGGCCAGGAAGTGACCATCGACGAGATGCGCACCGGCATCCGTAAGGCCACCCTCTCCCTCAACTTCATCGGCGTCATCCCCGGTTCCGCTTTCAAGAACAAGGGCGTGCAGATGCTCCTCGACTGCGTCGTCGACTTCCTGCCCTCCCCGATCGACATGCGCCCCCAGAAGGCCTTCATCGACGACGGCGAGAAGGAGATCACCATCGGTCCGGACGACAAGGCCAAGGTCACCGGCCTCTGCTTCAAGCTCTGGTCCGATCCGCACGTCGGCCAGCTCGTCTTCTACCGCGTGTACCGCGGCCAGCTCAAGAAGGGCGAAGCCCTCTACAATCCTCGCACCCGTAAGAACGAGCGCATCTCGCGCATCGTCCTCCTCCGTGCGATGGACCGCGAAGAAATCGACGTCGCCTACTCCGGCGACATCTGCGCGATCATCGGCCCGAAGGACATCGCCACCGGCGACACCCTCACTTCCGAAGACGACCTGATTCTCGAGAAGACCACCTTCGCCGAGCCCGTCATCTCGATGTCCATCGAGCCGAACTCCAAGGGTGACCAGGAGCGTCTCTCCATCGGCCTGCAGCGCCTCGCCCAGGAAGACCCGACCTTCCGCGTCACCTCCAACCCTGAGACGGGCCAGACCCTCATCTCCGGCATGGGTGAGCTTCACCTCGAAATCATCGTCGACCGCCTCAAGCGCGAGTTCAAGGTCGAGGCCAAGTCCGGCAAGCCGCAGATTTCCTACCGCGAAACCATCAATCTCGCCTCCGAAGGCGTCGGCAAGTTCATCCGCCAGTCGGGTGGTCGCGGCCAGTACGGCCACGTCGAAATCAAGCTCGAACCCAACCCGCCCGCCACCCGCGTGGCCGGTGAGAAGGGCGAAGAAGTCGTCAACGAGATCGTCGGCGGCGTCATCCCCAAGGAATTCATCAAGCCCGCCACCGAAGGCATCCTCGAAGCCGCCAACAACGGCACCGTCGCCGGTTACCCGGTGATCAACTTCAAGGCCCGTATCGTCTTCGGTTCCTTCCACGAAGTGGACTCGAACGAAATGGCCTTCAAGATGGCCGGCATCTTCGCGTTCAAGGAAGCCATGAAGGACGCCAAGCCGATCCTCCTCGAGCCGATCATGAAGGTCGAAGTCGTCACCCCGGAAGAATACCAGGGCGACATCATGGGCGACCTTAACCGCCGCCGTGGCCAGATCCAGGGCATGGACACCAAGAACGGCCTCTGCAACATCGACGCCCGCGTCCCGCTCGCTGAAATGTTCGGTTACTCCACGGACGTCCGCTCCCTGTCCAAGGGACGCGCCTCGTACTCCATGGAGCCCGCCAACTACGAGCAGGTCCCCGCGCAGATCCTCAAGCAGGTCGTCGAGACCTCGTCCCGCGCCCCGGCCCGCACCTAATCTCACCCTCCAATACCCTTCCCGATGGCCCGCACCAAAATCCGCATCAAGCTCAAGGGCTTCGACTACCGCATGGTCGACCAGTCCGCCAATGAGATCGTCGACACCGCCAAGCGCACCGGCGCCCGCGTCTCCGGCCCCGTGCCGCTGCCGACCGACATCTCGCGTCTCACCGTCAACCGTTCGCCGCACGTGGACAAGAAGTCCATGGACCAGTTCGAAATCCGCACGCACAAGCGTCTGATCGAGATCATGGAGCCGAACGCCCAGACCGTGGACGAACTTAAGAAGCTCAACCTGCCTTCTGGGGTTGACATCAACATCGTAGTCTAACTCTTCAACCCTCCACCTTAACCTCCAACCCAACGCAGGACGTCCAAGCCCCTCTATCAGGACCAAGATTCCGCAAGGAATCCTAAGCCTAATGCAGGTCAGCAATGACCAAACGGCGGAAACGCCACCTGCCTCTTAGAAAAATGAAACACCAGCTACTCGGTAAGAAAATCGGAATGACCCAGGTCTATGACGCGGAGAATAACCTCGTCCCTGTCACGGTCGTCCAAGCGGGTCCCTGCCCGGTCACCCAGGTAAAGACCGTCGATAAGGATGGCTACGATGCCGTCCAGATCGCCTTCGGCGCCCAGAAGGAAAGCCGCATGTCGGCCGGCGAAGTCGGCCACCTCCGCAAGGCGGGCGTCGCTCCTCACACCCATCTCCACGAGATCCGCCAGGCCGGCGCCACCGAGGCCAAGGTCGGCGACGTCATCACCGTCGAGAAATTCACCGCCGGCCAGATGGTCGACGTCATCGGCACCGTCAAGGGCCGCGGCTTCCAGGGCGTCGTCAAGCGCCACAACATGGACGGCCAGCCGGACTCCCACGGTCACATGATGCACCGCCGAATCGGCTCCATCGGCATGCGCCAGACCCCGGGTCACGTCTTCAAGGGCAAGCGTATGCCGGGCCATATGGGCCAGGTGCAGCGCACCGTCCAGAATCTCCGCGTCGTCCAGGTCCTCGCCGAGAAGAACCTCCTCCTCATCAAGGGCAGCTTCCCCGGCGCCAACGGTGAGATCGTCCTCGTGCGTCCGGCCAAGAAGGCCATCGCCGCCAAGTAACCCACCCAGCATCTCAGCGATATGAAGCTCAAAGTTTACAAGCCCGACGGATCCGCCTTCACCGAGAAGGAATTCGACATCCCTTCCTTCGAAGGCGACAAGGGCGTGGCCCTGCTCAAGCAGGTCATCGTCTCCTACCAGGCCAACAAGCGCCAGGGTACCTCCAAGACCAAGGATTACGGCGAAGTCGCCGGTTCCGGTAAGAAGGTCCTCCCGCAGAAGGGTTCCGGCGGTTCCCGCCACGGCGACAAGCGCGCCCCCCAGATGTTCAAGGGTGGCATCGTCTTCGGTCCGCGCCCCCGCGACTGGTCCAAGACCATCACCACGCAGGCCAAGAAGATCGCCCTCCAGCGCGCGCTCTTCGAACTCGCCGCCGACGGCGGACTCTCGGTCATCGAGAAGTTCGAAGTCGCCCAGCCCAAGACCAAGCTCTTCGCCAAGGTGCTCGCCAACGTGAGCCCCGCCGGCAAGCGCCTCCTCGTCGTCGACAGCGCCTGGTCGGACACCGTCGTCCGCGCCAGCCGCAACGTCAGCCGCGCGGTCTTCTCCAATTCTTCCAACCTCAACGCTCTCGATCTCGTGCGCACCCCGCGCGTCCTGATCTCGGAAGACGGCCTCAAGAAGGTCCTCGAGCGCGCCAAAAACTAAGACCGTCATCCCATGAAGCCCGCTTCTGAAATCATCAGCCGCCCGATCCTCACGGAAAAGGCCTCCGGCCTCGCCGAAGCCAACAAGTACGTCTTCGAAGTCCTTCCTGGCGCCGACCGCGCCCAGATCAAGAAGGCCGTCGAGGCCAACTTCAAGGTGACCGTCGAAAAGATCAACATCCTCATCCGTAAGGGCAAGCTGCGCCGCAGCCGCCTCTCCGGTGGTTCGATCTTCACCGAGACGGATTCCCGCCGCGCCATCGTCACCCTGAAGAAGGGCGACGTCATCTCCCTCGCCTAATCTCGGAGCAGCCAAGCCATGCCCATCATCACTCATCGTCCCATCACCCCCGGCACGCGCTTCCTAGTGCGCGTGAAGACCGAGGGCCTGCACGCCGGTCGCCCCGAGCGCTCGCTCACTGAATTCAAGCACCGCGCGATGGGCCGTAACTGTTACGGCCGCATCACCTCCCGTCGTCGTGGCGGAGGTCACAAGAAGCTCTATCGCGCCATCGACTTCCGTCGCGATCGCCTCGACGCGCCGGCCACCGTCATCCGGATCGAGTACGATCCGAACCGCACCGCCCACCTGGCCCTCATCGAGTACGCCGACAAGACCCTGAACTACATCCTCGCTCCGGATGGCCTCAAGGTCGGCGACAAGGTCGTCAGCACCAACACCGCGCAGGAACAGCTGACCCCTGGTCTCTCCCTGCCGCTGAGCCTGATTCCTCCGGCCACTTTCATCCACTGCATCGAGATCGAACCCGGCAAGGGTGGTCAGCTCGCCCGCTCCGCCGGCGGCTTCGCCCAGCTCCTCGGCCTCGAAGCCGGCCGTGCGATCCTGCGCATGCCTTCGGGCGAACAGCGCTACCTCAACGCCGATTGCCGCGCCACCGTGGGCATCGTCGGCAACGTCGACCACCACAACGCCAGCCTCGGTAAGGCCGGCCGCAGCCGCTGGAAGGGCATCCGTCCTCGCCAGCGTGGTATGTCCATGAACCCGGTCGACCACCCGAACGGCGGTGGCGGCGGTAAGAAGAAGGGTGGCGGCGGTCGTCAGCACCTCAAGTCCCCGTGGGGCCAGCTCGCCAAGGGCTTCCCGACCCGCACCAAGGCGAAGGCCTCCAATAACCAGATCATCCTGCGCCGCAACGGCCGCAAGGTGAAGCAGGTCTAACCCTCACTGAACCTCTCTTAACATGGCACGCTCCCGCAAAAAGGGTTTCTATGTCGACTCCCACCTCGTCGACAAAGTCACCGTCGCCCAGAAGGCCAACAGCCGTAAGCCGATCAAGACCTGGTCGCGCCGCTCGACGGTCACCCCGGACTTCATCGGCCTCAACCTCGAAGTCCATAACGGCAAGGCCTTCGTCCCCGTCTATGTGACGGAGAACATGGTCGGTCATAAGCTCGGCGAGTTCGCTCCGACGCGCACTTTCCGCCAGCACACCCAGCCCTCCCGCAAGGAAGCCCAGTAATCCTCCTCCGTGCGCAACGTCCTCACCATGTCCGCCCTTCTCGTCGCCGCCACCGCGGTCGGCGCGGAAGTGCGTGCGCCTGGTGCGGCCGAAGCGGATGGCAAGGCTCCGGTCGTCGCGGTCGTCTCCGCCCGCGCGACGGATCTGGTGGTCTTGGATGGTGGACACGACCGCGGCTTCCGCCCCGGTACGGTCTGCAATGTGAGCCGTGATGGCCGCGCCTTCGGCGCCGTCGTCATCGCCGAAGCCGGCCTCCGCCGCTCGGTCGCCCTCATCCTCTCCCTCGACCCCTCCGCCGCGATCACCGCCGGCGACCTCGTCACCCTCCGCGCCAACTCCCGCATCTAACCCAACCTTTACCAAAGTCATGGAAGTCCACGCCACCACCCGTTTTGCCCGTATGTCGCCCCAGAAGGTCCGCGAAGTCGCGCGCCAGATCCAGGGCCTCCCCGCCGAGGAAGCCATCCAGCTCCTCCGCTTCATCCCGCGTAAGTCCGCCCGCCTCCTGGGCAAGACGCTCGCCAGCGCGATCGCCAACGCCGAGAACAACCACAACCTCTCCAGCAGCGACCTCGTGATCGTCTCCGCGACGGTCAACCAGGGTCCGGTCATCAAGCGTTCGATGCCGGCCGCCCGCGGTTCCGCCCACCCTATCCACAAGTCCATGAGCCACATCCGCGTGGCTCTGGGTTCCGCCACCAAGTAATTTTCGAAACATGGGCCAGAAAGTAAATCCGATCGGCTTCCGTCTAGCCGTCCGCCGTAACTGGGAATCCCGCTGGTACGCCACCAAGCGCGACTTCCCGGCCAACATCCTCGAGGACTACCGCATCCGCGAGTTCCTCAAGGAGAAGCTCCGCCAGGCCGCCGTGCCGCGTATCTTCATCGAGCGCGCCGGCCAGAAGGTCCGCGTCCGCATCTGGACCGCCCGCCCGGGCGTCGTCATCGGCCGCAAGGGCGATGAGCTCAAGAACCTCCGCGCTGAGATCCAGAAGGTCGCCGGCAAGGCCCGTATTGACGACATCATCCTCGAAGTGAACGAAGTGAAGCGCCCCGACCTCGTGGCCCAGCTCGTCGCCGAGAACATCGCCCTGCAGCTCGAGCGCCGCATCTCCTTCCGCCGCGCCATGAAGAAGGCCGTCCAGACCACCATGACCAACGGTGCCGACGGCATCCGTATCCGCCTCGGCGGTCGTCTCGGTGGCGCTGAAATCGCCCGCGTCGAGTCCGCTCGCGTCGGTCGCGTCCCGCTCCACACCCTCCGCGAGAACATCGACTACGGCTTCACCGAAGCCCGCACCCTGGCCGGCAAGGTCGGCATCAAGTGCTGGATCTGCTCCAAGGACTCCGAGTTCTAAGCCTCCCTCCCAACCTTCACCTTCTAGACCAACATGGCCAATCTCCAACCCGCTCGCACCAAGTGGCGCAAGCACCGTAAGGGCAAGATCCGCGGCAACGCCACGGCGTGCAACACGCTGTCCTTCGGCGACTTCGGCATCCAGTCCCTCGATCGCGGCCGCGTTCCGGCCAACCAGATCGAAGCCGCCCGTATCGCCATCTCCCGCGCCCTGAAGCGCAAGGGCAAGATGTGGATGCGCATCTTCCCCCACACCCCGGTGACCAAGAAGCCGGCCGAAGTCCGAATGGGCTCCGGTAAGGGTAGCGTCGAGTACTACGTGGCCTGCATCAAGCCGGGCACCATGCTCTTCGAAGTCGCCGGCGTGCCGATCAGCGTCGCCCGTGAAGCCATGCGCCTCGCCGACACCAAGCTCCAGCTCCGCTGCCGCTTCGTCGCCCGCGAAGAGCTCGAAAAGTATTGATGCAACCGGCCCCGACCACCCATAACTGACCCTTTTCACCGATGTCCACCTACCGGAAAGATAAGCCCACCGCCGCCACGGCCCTGCGCCCCCTGGCTCCCGCCGAACTGCAGAAGCGCATCCGCGAAGCCCGCGAAGAGCTCCTCAGCCTGCGCCTCAAGAAGGCCACCGGCGCCGTCGAGAATTCCGCCCGTTTCCGCGCCCTGCGCCGCGACGTAGCCCGTTGCATGACCGTCCTTTCCGGCAAGTCCGCTCCGGCGAAGAAGAAGTAATCCACCCTCCAAACGCTTTTACCGATGTCCGAAGACCGCTCCAACCGCAAGACCCTCCTGGGTCTCGTCGCCTCCCGCTCGGGAGACAAGACCATCAAGGTCAACTACCAGTACACCGTGCCGCACCCCGTGTACGGCAAGGAAGTCAAGCGCCGTACCGTCCTGCACGCGCACGACGAGAAGAACGAGTGCAAGCCCGGCGACAAGGTCGAGATCATGGAGACCCGCCCCCTTTCCAAGCTGAAGCGCTGGCGCGTCGTCCGCGTCGTCGAAGCCGCGAAGATCGCCGCCCAGTCCATCGAAGACTGAACGGCCCCACCTAACCTCAGACCCTTCTTACAATGATTCAGATGCTTTCCCGGCTCGAAGTAGCCGACAATACCGGGGCCCGCAGGGTCCGCATGATCCGCCGTCTCGGCCAGCTCACCGACACCGCCGGCGTGGGTGACATCATCATCTGCTCCGTCAAGGACTCCACCCCTGACGCCCAGGTGAAGAAGGGCTCGGTCTGCCGCGCCGTCATCGTGCGCACCGTCGCTCCGATCCGCCGCGCGGACGGCAGCTACCTGCGCTTCGACACCAATGCCGTCGTCATCCTCGACGAAAACGGCAACCCCAAGGGCACCCGCATCTTCGGGCCCGTTGCTCGCGAACTCCGCAGCAAGAACTTCATGAAGATCATCTCCCTCGCCCCCGAGGTACTCTGAACACCATGTCCAAGACCGACATCAAGAAGGGTGACGAAGTCGTCGTCATCTCCGGCGCCGAAAAAGGCAAGCGCGGCAAAGTCGTCAGCTACAACCGTGCCGACGAACGCGTCACCATCGAGGGCCTGAACCTCGTCAAGCGCCACCTGAAGCGCACCCAGGACGGGCAGGGCGGCATCACCGAGAAGGAAGCCCCCATCCATCGCTCCAACGTGATGCTCGGCTCCCTCTGGGACGCCCGTCGCGCCAAGAAGCCGGCCAAGGCCGCCAAGAAGTAAACCTGACGAAACCACCCGAGAATTAACACGCAAATGGCATCCGTTCCTTATCTGAAGAAGTACTACCTCGAGAAGGTCGTCCCCGAGCTCCTCAAGAGCCGCGGTTACAAGAACATCCACCAGGTCCCGAACCTGAAGAAGATCGTCCTCAACTCCGCCTTCAAGGCCGAAGCCGACAAAGGCCACATCGCCGAAGTCGTGAAGGACCTCACCAAGCTCTCCGGCCAGAAGCCGGTCATCACCAAGGCCTCCAAGTCCGTCGCCGCCTTCAAGGTGCGCGAAGGCATGACCCTCGGCTGCATGGTCACCCTCCGTGGCGCCCGCATGTGGGAATTCTACCTCCGCCTTACCGCGGTGGCCCTCCCGATGATCCGCGACTTCCGCGGTACCTCCAACCGTCTCGACGGCCGCGGCAACTACTCCCTCGGCATCGTCGACCACACCATCTTCCCGGAAACCCAGGCCGACGGCTCCCAGCGCGCCAACATCGGCATGGACGTCATCATCGTGACCTCCGCCACCACGGACGATGAAGGCCGCGAACTGCTCCGCCTCCTCGGCATGCCGTTCCGCCGCTCCAGCGCCGCCGACGCGGCCGCCGCCACCGCCGCCAAGGCCTAACCCCTAACTCCTTACCAGCATGGCCAAGAAGTCCGTCATCCAGCGCGCCCTCAAGCGCGAACGCCTCGTCAAGAAGTACGCCGCCAAGCGCGCCGAACTCAAGAAGGTCCTCGCCGACCCCAAGGTCACCGAAGAAGCTTTCTACGACGCCCAGCGCACCCTCGCGAAGCTGCCCCGCAGTTCCTCGAAGGTCCGTCAGAAGAACCGCTGTTCCATCTCCGGTCGTCCGCGTGCGTTCATCCGCAAGTTCGGCCTTTCCCGTATCACCTTCCGCGAGCTCGCGCTCAACGGCCAGATTCCCGGCGTCACCAAGGCCTCCTGGTAATCCAAAAGAAAAAACAAAACCATGTCCGCTTCTACTGACACCATCGGGGATTTCCTCACCTCCATCCGCAACGGTTCACAGGCCCAGAAGGCCGTGATCACCGTCCAGTGGTCCCGCCTTCGCGAAGGCGTCGCCAAGATCCTCGTCGACGCCGGTTACGTCGCCTCCGCCCGCAAGGCCGAGCGCGAAGGCCTGCCCGTCCTCGAACTCACCCTCAAGTACGTCGCCGGCGTCCCGGCGATCACCAGCATCGAACGCGTCTCGACCCCTGGTCGCCGCATCTATGCCGGCTACAGCTCCGTCCCCAAGGTCATCGGCGGCATGGGCGTCTCCATCCTGACCACCTCCCGTGGCGTCATGACCGACGCCGAAGCCCGTCGCCAGAAAGTCGGCGGCGAGCTCCTCGCGAAGGTCTGGTAACCCGTCCCACCCTTAAACAAGCAACTCAATGAGCCGAATTGGTAAGCAGCCCGTCAACATCCCCGACAAGGTGACCGTGTCCGTGAAGGACAATGTCGTCGTCGTCAAGGGGCCCAAGGGCGAACTCTCGAAACCCTTCCCGAAGGAGATCGGCGTCGTCGCCGACGCCAAGGTCGTCAACGTCACTGACCTCACCGAGGTCAAGGACGCCGCCGGCAAGGTCGTGAAGCCCGGCACCGCCGGCGCCCTCCACGGCACCGTCCGCGCCATCATCCGCAACATGTGCGAAGGCGTCGCCACCGAATACACCAAGACCCTTCTGATCGAAGGCGTCGGTTTCAAGGCCATCCTCAAGGGCAACGTCCTTGACCTCGCCCTCGGATATTCGCACCCGATCAAGTACACCATCCCGGCCGGCGTGAAGGTCGTCGTCACCGACGGCACCAAGCTCGTCATCACCGGTCCCGACCGCCACATGGTCGGCCAGGTCGCCTCTTCGATCAAGCTGTACAAGCCCGTCGAGCCTTACAAGGGCAAGGGCGTCCGCGTCGAAGGCGAATTCGTCCGCCGCAAGGAGGGCAAGAAGACGGCCTAATCCGCCCGAACCGAACACATTCCATGAAACTGCAGAAGAAGAATCTCCTGGCGCAGAAGCGTCGCTGGCGCATCCGCAAGACGGTGCGTGGCACCGCCGCCCGCCCGCGCCTCGCGCTCAAGATGACCCACGTGCATCTCTACGCCCAGGCCATCGACGACGACAAGGGCGTGACCCTCGTCTCCCTCGCGACCACCTCCAAGGATCTCCGCGGCCAGAAGCTGAAGGCCAACGTCGCCGGTGCGACCGCTTTCGGCGCTGCCTTCGGCGCCAAGGCCAAGGCCGCCGGTCTCACCACCGTGGTCTTCGACCGCGCCGGTCGCCGCTACCATGGCACCGTCAAGTCCTTCGCCGAAGCCGCCCGCCAGGCCGGCCTGACTTTCTAATTTCATGAGCGCTGAAAACACCCCCGCCGCGGCTCCTGCCGCCCCCGCTTCCGCTGCCCCCGGCCGTTCCGGCCCCGGCGGCGATCGTCGTGGTCCTGGTGGCCCCGGTGGTCCCGGTGGCCGTCGTAACGGTCCCGGCGGCCCTGGCCGTGGTCCTCGTCGCGACAACCGCAACGACGGTCCTGCTTCCGAATACAACGACAAGGTCGTCCACATCAACCGCTGCTCCAAGGTCGTCAAAGGCGGCCGTCGCTTCAACTTCGCCGCGCTCGTCGTGGCGGGTGACGGCAAGGGCCG
>RDYO01000159.1 GCA_004293385.1 Verrucomicrobiota bacterium | reverse complement strand
GGAGGCAGGCCATGGCGCTCGGCTGGGTGATGACCGAGGTCGTGGTGCGTGACGGACTGCAAAGTTACGAAGGCCTGCTGCAGGCGGCTCCGCACCTGGCGAGCGGCCTCGTGATGCTGGCGCTCTTCCGCCTCGGCGGCGCGTACGCGGACCGGCACGACAAACGCTTCATCCTGCAGGTCTGCCAGCTCGCCCAGATCGGCTTCGCGCTCGCGATCGGCCAGCTCGTCGCGCACGACGCCTTGCACACCTGGCACCTGATCGTGGCCGCCGCCCTGCTCGGCGTCTCCAGTTCCTTCGAGATGCCCGCCGCCGCGGCGATCGTCCCGGAGCTCGTCGCCAAGGAGAACGTCGCCAAGGCCATCTCGGTCGACCGCGCGGTCTTCCACGCCACCCGACTCGTCGGACCGGCCGCCGCGGGCTACCTCGTCGGCCGTTACGGCGCCGAGTGGGCCTTCTACCTGAACGCGGCCTCGTTCGTGGCGCTGATGGTCGCCTTGGCCACCCTGCCCCGACGTCCGCAAGGTACGGCGGAAGAGGAACAGAAGCGCCAAGGCGGCGCCGGCGAAGGCTTCCGCCATGTGAGCCAGGACAAGCCCAGCCTCGCCATGGTCGCGTTGCTCGCCACCAACACCCTCTTCGTCTTCCCGGTCATCATCGTGCTGCTGCCGCTCTACGCGAAGAACGACCTTCACGCTACGCCGGAGCAGATGGGACTTCTGATGCTCTGTTCCGGTGCCGGCTCGGTTTCCGGTTCACTGCTCATCATGGCGCTCAAGCCGGCCCTGCGCCGCCTCGCGATCCTGACGGGGATGGTCCTCGCCTGCGGAGCGCTCGTAAGCCTCAGCCAAGCCACCGGACTGGTCTGGGCCGGCGCCTCGCTCGTCAGCCTGGCGGTCGGCGTCTCGACGCTCGTCGGCCTCGCCAACACGATCGTCCAGGAGCGCTCGCCCGCCGAGCTCCGTGGCCGCGTCTCGGCCGTCGCCGGGCTGAGCTTCTTCGGCTTCCTGCCCTTCGCCGCGATCATCATGGGCTGGATGACCGATGTTTTCAAATT
>RDYO01000048.1 GCA_004293385.1 Verrucomicrobiota bacterium | reverse complement strand
AGGAAGACAGCATTGCTGAGGATGAGTTTTCCGCTTTCCCAGAATCCCCGGAAAATGGGATTGTCCACAAAATAAACCAGCTGACCCCGGCCCTGTCTTTCTGCTCCGATCGCCATGGATTGGCCCATTTTGGATTTGATTTTGTATCCGATGTACCCGGTACGATAGGAATCATTGCCGGCAATGACCCCAGCATTCACGCCATCGGTCAGGTAAGCAAAGCGGTCTGCGTTGTTTTTCAGGGAATAGAATTTCCCTCCTGTTCCGTATCCGAGCGGATGGGTCTGATCCATGTCGATCTGGTAAATGGCGCCGGCTACACCCGATGCGATCTCGAGGCGCTCTCCCTCGGTGTAGGGTTCCAATCTTTCCTGCTTAGCGAGTTCCACCGCAGCTTTTTCTGCGGCTTTCTTTTCCTCATCAGAATCAAAGGATTTCAAGGCAAAACTTTCCTTATTGGCAAATAGACCCAGTGCATTTTCGATCGCAATCAATTTTCCACCGGCTCTGACCCACTCCAATACTTTCTTTTGCGCGTTTTCGACGCTCTTGGTGACCCAGGGGTGCTCGATGGGCTCGTCGTCGGGCATGCCGAACGCGAGCCGACGTTCATCGGCACCGAAGACCAGCGGTTCCTGCGGGATGCTCAGCGCGCCGGCCACGACGCGCACGAGGCGACCGCGGACGCTGGCCCGGGCTTCACGTCCGGCGGCGATTGCCGCGGCCAAGGGAGCCAAGGACGATTCGCTTGGGTCCGTGACTTCATGCGCATGCAGGAACGCACGGAGCGATTCCTGGATCAGGGCGGAGGGACGCCCTTGGAGCGCGGCGATGGGCATCGTGCCGTCCGGACCGACCACGCAGCCGAGTTCGCACGCCCACTGCGCCAGCGCGACCTGCGCCTCGCCGAGGATGCGAGCAGAACGGCCGAAGCCTTGGGCATATCCTTCGCCCATCGCTTCGGCGCCGCCGGCGGCGAGCCAGGCGCGGACCCGGTTGCGGGCCGCAATCGGCAGGAGATTGGTGGCGTCTTCGCGCCAAGGGATGCCGGCAGCCTGCAGGCCCGCGAGCAAGGCCGGCTTAGCGAGGCCGGCTTGGATCAACGGACGCCAACGCCGGTGCCCGTCGTGAAAAGACTGGAGCACGCGCGGCGCCGCGAGGCCGGCGAGGCCCGCGCCCCGGGCGAGGCGCATCAGCGCGTTCTCGACGACGTCATCGAGATGGTGCGCGGTGCAGAGCAGTTCGCATCCGAGAGCCGTACGCTGCGCGGCGAAGAATGCGTCTCGTCCCGCGCGCAGTTCCGCTTCGGACGACATCCCCTGCCCTGACCTGACACCGACAACGCACGGCACGGCGAGCGAAGCGCACAAGGCGGCGACGAAACGGGCGTCCTCCGCCGACGCTTCCCCGCGCACGCGGTGATCGAAGTGCAGGACACGCAGGCGGGGCCGCAGCGCTTCGTCGGCCCAGAGCGCGCAGAGCAGGTAGATCGAATCCGCGCCGCCGGAGACGGCGATGGCGACCGGCCCGGACGAGGTCGGCGCCGACGGCAGCCTCGGCAGCCGCAGGGCGGCCGCGCGCAAGGCGTCGGGACTGGGCAGGCTCATCGGCACGCGTTCAGACTAGGACGCGGCGACTCCCTGCCAATCCAAAGCGAGCCTCAGAAGGACAGCGTGTCCTTGCCGTACCAGCGGCGCAGCGCCTCGGGCACGCGCACGGTGCCGTCGGCCTGGAGGTTGTTCTCCAGGATGGCGGCGAGGACGCGCGGCAGGCCGAGGCCGGAGCCGTTGAGCGTGTGCACGAACTCGGGCTTTCCGTCCTTCGGGCGGAAACGTATCCCCGCGCGACGGGCCTGGAAGTCGGTGAAGTTGGAGCAGCTCGAGACCTCGAGCCAGCGCTTCTGACCACCGGCCCAGACTTCGAGGTCGTACTGCTTGCTGTGCGAGAAGCCGATGTCTCCGGCGCAGATCATCAGCACGCGGTAAGGGAGGTCCAGTTTCTGGAGCAGGCGCTCGGCGTCGCCGCGGAGCAGCTCGAGTTCCTCGAAGGACTTGTCGGGATGGGTCCACTTCACGAGCTCGACCTTGTCGAACTGGTGCAGGCGGTTCAGGCCGCGGACGTGCGCGCCCCAGCTGCCGGCTTCGCGGCGGAAGCACGGCGTGTAGCCGACGCGCTTCACCGGCAGCGAAGCCTCGTCGAGGATCTCGTCGCGGAAGAAGTTCGTGACCGGCACCTCGGCGGTCGGGATGAGGTAGAAATCGTCGGTCTGCGCGTGGTACATCTGCCCTTCCTTGTCGGGCAGCTGGCCGGTCGCGGTGGCCGAGGCGGCGTTGACGAGCAACGGCGCGTGGACCTCGGTGTAGCCGTTGGCGCCGGCCTCCTCGAGGAAGTATTGGATCAGCGCGCGGACGAGACGGGCCATGTCGCCCACGTAGAACGGGAAGCCCGCGCCGGTGACCTTCACGCCGCGCTCGAAGTCGATCGCTTTGTTGAACCAGGAAATATCCCAGTGCGGCTTGGCCGCGGGGGAGATGAGCTTCGCATGGTCGCCCCACTCGAGGATGACCTTGTTGTCGGCCTCGGTGCGACCTTCGGGCACGGAGTCGTGCGGGATGTTCGGGACGGACAGCGCGACGGCCTTCATCTGCTCCTCGGCCTCGGTGACCTTCTTCTCGAGCTCCTTCACCTTGGCGGAGGCGGCCTTCATCTCGGCGACCTTGGCCTGGAATTCGGGCGAGCCCTTAGGCATCGCGGCCATCTCCTTGTTCGCGGCGTTCTGCGCGGAGCGGGCGACCTCGAATTCGGCCACCGCGTGGCGGCGGGTTTCGTCGGCGGCCAGCACCGCGTCGAGGTCGACCTGGAACTTCTTCCGGGCGACGCCCTTGCGGACGAGGTCGATGTTTTCGCGAAGGAACTTGGGATCCAGCATGGGCCGACTTTGCCCAAATCCCCCGCCCTAGGGCAACGGGGAATTATCGCCCACGCTGGATTCGTCCGGCGAGGAAACGGGCGACCCAGAGCGCGGTTTCCCGCTCCACGCCGGCGACGCTCAGCTTCAAGTCCTCTCCGCCGTCGACCTTGAATTCGACCTGGAAGCTCGTGTGGTAGCTATTGCGCCCGCGGCGCGTGGCCTCGGTCAGCCGGCAGGAACGGACGTCATGCCAGACGGCCGACTTGGTACGATAGACGCCCAGGGCGCCGGTACGGACGGAGAACTTCCCCCCGGCGAGCTCTACGACCGTACGTCCGCAGACGGACATCACGGTGAGCGCGACCAGGAAGAACGACCCCACCAGGAAAGGCAGCCCGAAGAGCGACATCATCCAGTTGAACTCCCCCTTCGCGATCTGCGTGCCGTAGATGCCGCCGAGCGAACCGCCCGCCCAGACGAGCGTGAAAGGCACGAGAAAGACCGCGATGCAGCTGCGGGTCGACAGCGTCAGCCGGAAGCCATCCATCGTCTCGACGAAGTCCACGCCCTTGGGCGGAGTCATCACCGGCACGATATTTCGGTCCGCGAAAGGCACCGCCGTCTGGCAGGCCGCCAACGGGAAAGTCTCCTCGCAGAAGCGGCAGACCGCCACGCCTTGGGCGGGTGCGATATCGGCCGCCTGGATCGGCAGCCCGCAATCCGGACAATGAAGTTCCACGGGCGCATCGTGGACGCGTCGCGGGAGATGCCAAACAGATAAGCCCCGCCGCGCGAACGGCGGGGCCTATTTTGCTATGCTTTCGCTTAGACTCGGCTCGCCTCGGGGGCGAAAACTTCGTCAGGACGGAAGAAACGGCGAACCTCGGCGTCCGCCGCGGCGGGGCTGTCGGAGGCGTGGCAGACATTACGCATCATCTCGGTGCCGAAATCGCCACGGATGGTGCCCTTGGGAGCCACTTTAGAATTGGTCGGTCCGAGCAGTTCGCGGACGCGGGAGATGACGTTCTCGCCGACGAGGACGGCGACGATCACCGGACGGGAGGACATGAAGGCCTCGATCTCCGGATAGAAAGGTTTGTCGGCGACGTGAGCGTAGTGCTCGCGGAGCTGAGCCGAGGTCAGACGGGTCATCTTGCTGGCCTGGATGTCAAAGCCGGCGGCTTCGAACCGAGCGAGAACCGTTCCGCAGAGGCGGCGTTCCATGCAGTCGGGCTTGAGAATGATGAGAGTCTTTTCCATAGGGTGCCCTTCGGACTGAAGGGTCGTAAACTCTTCGCTTTTTGGCCCGAAAAGACAAGCCAGAAGCAGGCTCCCCCCGGAAAAGGCCTCAAAAACCCCTAGAAATGAGGCAAATTGCCTGCACTG
>RDYO01000158.1 GCA_004293385.1 Verrucomicrobiota bacterium | reverse complement strand
CTCTGCTTCTTCTTCACGCGGCAGGCGAACTCGACGAGGAGCTGGACGGACTGCTCGACGACGTTGAGGTCGACGACTTCGCCCGGGGTGTGCATGTAGCGGAGAGGGATGGAGAGCAGGCCGCAGGCGACGCCGGGGCCGGCCATCTGGATGGCGCGGGCGTCGGTGCCGGTCGGACGCGACTCGGCGCCGATCTGGTAAGGGATGCCGAGCGATTCGGCGGCTTCGACCATCTGGTCGTAGACGAGCGGGTTGATGTTCGGGCCGCGCGCGATGATGGGGCCGCCGGAAAGGGTGAAGCGACCGAACTTGCGGTTGTCGGCGTCGGGGTGGTCGGTGGCGTGGCCGACGTCAACGGCGATGGCGACGTCGGGCTGGACGCCCTGGGCGGAGACCTGCGCGCCACGCGTGCCGATCTCTTCCTGGGTGGTGGCCACGGAGACCACGCGGGCGGCGAGCTTCTTCTCCTTGGAGAGACGGCGGAAGGCCTCCATGCACACGTAGGCGCCGGCCTTGTCGTCGAACGCGCGGGCCACGCCGATGCTGCCGCGGAGGATCTCCGGGCCGTCGGTGTAGACGGCGGGGTCGCCGATGCGGACGATCGCGAGGGCGTCGGCGCGGTTGTTCACGCCGATGTCGATCCACATGTCATGACGCTCCGGGACGCGCTTGCGGTCTTCGGGCGAGAGGAGGTGGACGGCGCGCTTGCCGGTGATGCCGAGCACGGGGCCGTTGCGGGTGAGGATGTGCAGGCGACGGCCGGAGGGGATGATCTGGTCGTGGCCGCCGAGGAATTCGAAGTAGAGGTAGCCCTTGTCGTCGACGTGCGAGATGATCAGGCCGATCTCGTCGATGTGGCCGGCGAACATCAGGGTGGGGCCGCCGTCGCCGCTGAGCTCGGCGATGCGGTTGCCGAGCGCGTCCTTGGAATACTTGTCGGCCGACTTCTCGACGTGGGCGTCGATGACCTTCTGGGCCGCGAACTCATGGCCGGTCGGGGACTTCGCCTCGAGGAGTTCCTTCAGGAATTCAGGGTAACCAGGGGACTTTTTGGACATGA
>RDYO01000157.1 GCA_004293385.1 Verrucomicrobiota bacterium | reverse complement strand
TTTTGCATCCCGTCCCGCTCCGCCATGTCCGCAAGCTCCTGCTGTTCCAGCTGTCGTCCCTCTTCCATCGGGAAGAAGGTCGTGATGGCCCTCACCGGCCTCGTCCTCGCCGGCTTCGTGCTCGGCCACATGACGGGCAACCTGCTGATGTTCAAGAGCCCGGCGGCGATCAACGCCTACGCCAAGTGGCTGCACGAGAACGTGGCCCTGCTCTGGACCGCCCGTACGGTGCTCATTCTCAGCGTTTTCGCCCATATCTGGGTCGGCATCCAGCTCACCCTGGAGAACCGCGCCGCCCGCGCCGGCGGCCCCGCCGCCGAAGCCACCCGCCGCGCGACCTTCGCTTCCCGCACGATGCCCTACTCGGGCGTGGTGATCCTGGGCTTCGTGGTCTTCCACCTCCTCCACTTCACCCTGAAGGCAGTCGCCCTGGGTGACGTCTCCTACGGTGAGGACGTCTACAAGATGGTCGTCGCGGGCTTCTCCTGCAAGACGGTCGCCGTCTTCTACATCATCAGCATGCTGCTGCTCTGCCTGCACCTCAGCCACGGCGTCAGCAGCGTCTTCCAGACCCTCGGCCTGCGTAATGAACGCTGGCGCGGGCGGCTCGACGTCATCGCCCTGGCCTACGCCTGGATCGTGGCCCTCGGCTTCATCTCCATCCCTCTCGCCGTGCTCACCGGCGTCCTGAAGTAATCTCGAGCGCCCCGACCCATGAAACTCGACTCCAAGATCCCCGCCGGCCCGCTGGCCGACAAGTGGAACAACCATAAGGCGAAGCTCCGCCTGGTGAACCCGGCCAACCGCCGCAAGTACCACGTCATCGTGGTCGGTTCCGGTCTCGCCGGTTCCGCCGCCGCCGCCTCCTTCGCCGAGATGGGCTACGAGGTCTCCTGCTTCTGCTACCAGGACAGCCCGCGCCGCGCCCACTCGATCGCCGCGCAGGGCGGCATCAACGCCGCGAAGAACTACCAGAACGACGGCGACAGCGTCCGCCGCCTCTTCCAGGACACCATCAAGGGCGGCGACTACCGCGCCCGCGAAGCCAACGTCTACCGCCTCGC
>RDYO01000047.1 GCA_004293385.1 Verrucomicrobiota bacterium | reverse complement strand
CCCGACATCGTCGGCAAGGAATGGCGCTGCGACACGCACCCCTCCGCGAGCCGCAGCGGACGCCAGTTCTGCTTCGACTCCGCCCACGCCGGCGGCCGCCAAGTCTACGTGGCCGACATCGCCGGGCTGCTGGGCTGAGCCGTCACGGGACCGTCACTCAATCGCGCTTCCCATCCGCGGAGGGGGCCTGCATAGTCCCCTCCGATGGCCACCCGCAGCGTCCTCGAGCGATCCCGCTCCGCCCTCCACCTCCGCCTCCTGGCCGCCCAGCGCCGCCTGGCGGAGAAGCAGCAAGGCGCGATCATCGTCATCGGCGGCAACGACCGGCTCGCGGCCTCCGAACTCGCCAACCAGCTCACGGAATGGTTCGACGCCCGCACGGTGCGCGTCTGCGCGCCGGACACTGCTTCCTCCGCCGGTCGTCCGTTCCTCTGGCCTTACTGGCAGGACGTACCCGCCAAGGGCCGCGTGACCATCGTGGTCGGCGACTGGCTGACGCGCACCACCCTCGAGGTCTCGCGCGACAAGCTGTCAGGCGAGCCCCTGCGCACGCGCCTGAAATCCCTGCGTACGTTCGAAGAGATGCTCGCGGCCGATGGCACTTCGGTCGTGAAGGTCTGGCTGGAGACGCCGGAGAAGTCCCTGCGCCGCCGCCTCCGCGAAGCGGAAGACACCGACGCCGAAGGCTGGGTCGTCAGCGCTGACGACCTCTTGCTCGCCAAAAAGAGCAGCCTCACCCTCGCCCGCGAACTCCGCTCCCAAGGCAGCGGCAAGAACCTTCCCTGGAAAGTCGTCATCGGCGGTGCCGAGACGAAGCTCCGCGACCTGCACGCAGGCCTGGCCATCGCCGATCAGCTCAACCAAGCTTCCCGCCGTCGCGCCGCCGCCAAGGTCAAGAAGCCCGGCTCGCGTCCGCGCGGCCTGCTCGAGAGCGCCGCGCCTCACCCGACTTTAGATAAGAAAGCCTACAGCCAGCAGATGGCGAAGCTGCAGGTCCGCCTCGGACGCCTGACGCGCCTCGCCCACAAGCAAGGCCTCTCGACGGTGGTCGTGCTCGAAGGCCCCGACGCCGCCGGCAAGGGCGGGGCGATCCGCCGCCTCTGCGGGCTGCTCGACGCCGCGCACTATCAGGTCTTCCCGACGCCCGCGCCGACCCCCGAGGAGAAGGCGCGTCACTACCTCTGGCGCTTCTGGAACAAGGTACCCGCGCCCGGCCGGCTCGCGGTCTTCGATCGTTCTTGGTTCGGCCGCGTGATGGTCGAACGCGTCGAGGGCTTCGCGCAGGACGCCGAGTGGGCCCGCGCCTACGCCGAGATCAACGATTTCGAAGCCCGCCTGGCCGAGGCCGGCATGGTCGTCCTCAAGGTCTGGATCAACATCTCGAAGGAAGAACAACTGCGCCGCTTCCAGGCCCGCGAAGACTCCCCGCATAAGCGTCACAAGATGACGGCGGAGGACTACCGTAACCGGAAGAAATGGGATGCGAACCTACGCGCGGCCGAAGACATGATCTCCCGCACGGATACGCCGCATGCGCCTTGGGTGGTCGTCTCGGCCGACGACAAGCGTCACGCCCGCGTGGCGACCCTCAAGGCAGTCTGCCGCGCGCTTTCCGACCGTCTCGACTAAGCCATTCGCCGAGCCACCGGCGATGCGGTCCGCTCAGCGCGGCGCCGTCCAGTTCCGACGCGTCGACCCACTCGAGCTCCGCGTCCTGCGCCCAACGACGGACGTCCGCGGCCTTAGGTTCGAAGGCGTAAAGTTTCTCTTCGTACGTGACCGTGCCGATGGTGCGTCGGCGCACGAGCGCCGGCTCGCCGTCCGCGGCGAGGCCAAGGGAAGATACGACCGCGATCTCCGCCATGCCGGCGAGCCGCTTGGCCGCGGGCGGATTACGGCGCAGCAGGATCTTGCCGGCCCGGATGACCAGTGCGCGGTCGACGGCGGCTTCTTTGCGCTCCTTGGAGACGAACCGCGGCAACGTGGCGGCGTCGCCCTGCGCCTTGGCGTCGCACCATTCCGCCAGCGGGCAGCGTCCGCAGTCCGGCACGCCCTTCCGGCAGACGGTGGCGCCTAGCTCCATCATCGCCTGATTGAAGTCTCCCGGCTGCTTGGGATCGACGAGCTCGTCCGCGCGCCCGGTGAAGAGCTTCGCCGCCGAAGAGGCGTCGCGCAGCTTGGCGCGCACGCCGTCGAGCCGGGCGAGGACGCGGACGACATTACCGTCGACGACCGCGACGGGCTCGTCGAAGGCGATGCTGGCGATGGCGGCGGCGGTGTAAGGCCCGACGCCCTTGAACTCGCGCCACTCGGCGGCGGTACGGGGCGGACGAGGCAAGGCCGCCACCTGACGGGCCAAGGCAAGGAGGTTGCGGGCCCGGGAGTAGTAGCCGAGCCCGGCCCACAGGGCCATGACTTCGGCTTCCTCCGCCCGGGCGAGGTCCGGGAAGTCCGGCCACTTGGCGGTCCAGCGCTCGAAATAAGGGATGACGGTCGCGATCTGGGTCTGCTGGCACATCAGCTCCGAGACGACGGTGCGGTAGGCCGAAACTTCCTCCCGCCAGGGCATGGGCCGACGATGCCTTCCGAACCAAGCCAGGAGGGCCCGACGCATCGCAGGGACGCGGTCAGGACGATTGGTCTGGGCGGGAGGCATGGATGGGGCTGGATTCGGAGGCCAACTCAGGTAGACCTTGGGACTCATGGCACGAAAGGCAAAGCAGGACTCCGACGACGAGCCGAAGAAAGTGGCGATGCACACGCTGAAGCTCGACGCGGCCCAGGCCGCGAAGCTCCGCTCGATCCTGGTCGCCAAGGGCTGGGTCTCCTTCCCCGTCGACCACTCAGCCTTCGCCTTCAAGGGCGAGAACCTGAACATCGTCCACTACAAGTCCGGCAAGTGCGTCATCTCGGGCAAGGGCACCGAAGACTTCGTGAAGTTCACGCTCGAGCCCGACGTCACGGGCCAGGCGGTCCTCGGCTACGAGGCCGAGAACAACCCGGAGTGGTTCGAAGAACACGCCGGCCTCGACGAATCCGGCAAGGGCGACCTCTTCGGCCCGGTGGTCTCGGCCTGCGTCATCGCCACGGGCGAGATGACCCGCGAATGGATCGAACTCGGCATCAAGGATTCGAAGAAGCTCACCGATACGAAGATCGCCGAGCTCGACCGCATCATCCGCTCGACCCCGGGCGTGGCGGTGAAGACGACGTTCATGCGCATGGCGAAGTATAACGAGCTGCACTCGCGCTTCGGCAAGAACCTGAACCGCCTGCTGGGCTGGATGCACGCGACGTCGTGCGAAGAAGCCCTCAAGGATTTCGAACTCCAGCACCAGCGTCGCCCGAAGTGGGGCCTGCTCGACCAGTTCTCCGAAGAACCGCTCGTACAGAAGGAACTCGCCCGCAAAGGCGTCGAGTTCGACCTCCGCATGCGCACCAAGGCCGAATCCGACCCCGTGGTCGCGGCGGCCTCGATCGTCGCCCGCGCGGCCTTCGTCCGCGAGATCGACCGTCTGTCCCAGGACGGCGGCGTGCACCTGCCCAAGGGCTCGGGCTCCGAAGCCAAGAACGCCGGCATCGAACTCGTCGGCCGCCTCGGACCGGCGATCCTGGTCAACTTCGCGAAGCTCCACTTCAAGACGGCCTACGAGGTCCGCGGGCTCGAGCCGCCGGAATCCAAACCGTTCGTCCGCCGCAAGAAAGCGGAATAAGCCGTGGCCTCGCTGGCTTCATTCGACCGCAAAAAGGGCGCGGACCGTCCGGGCATCGCGGGCGTCGACGAAGCCGGCCGCGGTTCGCTCTGCGGCCCGGTGGTCGCCGCGGCGGTGCTGCTGGACGCCGGCTTCTACGGCGAACCGGCCTGGCTGCGGAAACTCGCGGGCGCCAACGACTCCAAGAAGCTGACGGCGGAGAAGCGCGCTGAACTCCGCGAGACCATCGCGAAGATGGAAGCCGAGGGCAAACTGCGGACCGCCTGGGCCGCGGGCTCGGTGCTCGAGATCTCGGCGCACAACATCCTCGGCGCCACCCGACTCGCGATGGCCCGTTGCATCGCCAAGCTCGCCGTGGGTCACATGGCTCCGCTCTTCGCCGCCGCCGGGACCGAAGGTGAACTCTTCGGCCGGACCGACGCCCGCACCTTCCTGGTGCTCGTCGACGGCCTCCCGCTACGTCCCTTCGCCTGGGCGCATGAATCGGTCAAAGGCGGCGACGGCAAGAGCCTCGCCATCGCGCTCGCCTCGATCGTGGCGAAGGTCGAGCGCGACCGGATGCTCGTCGAGATGGACGCCCGCTTCCCGCAATACGGCTTCGCCACGCACAAAGGCTACGGCACGCCG
>RDYO01000011.1 GCA_004293385.1 Verrucomicrobiota bacterium | reverse complement strand
CCGGCCTCGCCGGAGTCTTTCTCATCGAAGGCGACGGCCTGCGTGATCCGGTAAGTCCCGGTGGCGAAAAGGACGCGTATCGGTTCGGTCAAAGGGCGGGGTAGCTTGCGTACGGCCTGACGGGCGCCTTCGAGCGAAGCCAGCGGGGCATCGGCCCGGCCCGAGGCGCGGTCATCGCCGTCGGGCGCGACGTGCAAGTCCAAGGCCAAGGCGGCTCCAGGCAGGAGGAATGCGAACAGCCAGGAAAGACGGAAAGACATGGTCATCCCGACAACACCGCCGTGAGACAGTTCCCTCAAGCCTTTCTCGCGACGTAGAAGCGGGTCTCGCCGGCGAACTCGCGCACCGCGGGTCCGTCAGATGCGATTTCGGTGCTCAGCGGACACTCGATGACGACGAAGCCCGTTTCCGACAATTCTGCGCGGGTCTCCTGTTCGGTGCTGCTGTGGATGAACACCGGCGAGGTATCGCTCTCGTGCCAGCGATCGCCGGGGACGATGTCGGGCTCGCGGGCTTCCTTCGCCCAATAGGCGGCGTTGGCGCCTTTCTCCCGGTCGGAGGCCGTGAACAGGAAGATGCCGCCCGGTTTCAGCACGCGATGGATCGAGCGCAGCGCGGCGAGCCGATGTCCGCGGCTGGGCAGGCACATCAGGCCGTTGAAGGCGAAGACCGCGTGGTCGAAGGAAGCGTCGGGATAGGTCAGCGCCGTGGCGTCCTGCTGTTCGACGCAACGCTCCCAGCTCTCGTCGTGATCGGCCAGCACCGCGCGTGCGAGGCTGACCATGATGGGCGAGAAGTCCGTGGCCGTCACCTCATGGTAGCCCGCCTGACGGAGGCCGAGCACCACGCGTCCGCCGCCGCAGCCGAGTTCGAGCAAGCGGGCCGACTTCGGCAGGTAGCGTTCGATGAGCACGCGTTCGGAGGCCCAGAGTCCCACCCGGACCGCGGCCCGGGCGTAATGCAGGGCCGTCTCGGTCTCGAGCCAGTGGGCCTGCGGGTCGCGTTCCATCAGGCCAAGCAAGCGAAACTTGCCTCCGAGGCAATCGCAGGAACACTCGCCCGCATGTTCCGGCTGCTCTTACTCGCCCTGGCTCTCGGGTTCGTCGCCTGCGATAGCCCTCGCCCGGAGGTCGCCCCGGCCCGCGAACTCGGCCTTGAGACCCGTTTCCCTGTCCGCATGGGTGAGGTGCTCTCCCAAGTGCGCGTGGCGATCTCCGACCTCGAGAAGGCCCGCGGGCTGATGGGCGTCGCCCGGCTGGAGGAAGCCGAAGGGATGGTTTTCCTGTACGACGAGGACGGCCCGATGAGTTTCTGGATGAAGGACACCCTGATCGACCTGGATATCGCGTTCGTCGCCCGCGACGGAACGGTCCTCGAGGTCCGCACCATGACGGCGGGTGATACGGAGACGACCAAGTCCGTCACGAAGGAGGCGCGCTTCGCGGTCGAGATGCGCGCCGGCTGGTTCCGCGACTTCGGCGTCAAGCCGGGTGACCGCGTGAACCTGGACGACCTGCGGTCAGCCGTGCGGGCCCGCGGTTACGACGTGAAGAAGTTCCTTCCCTGAGCTCAGAGCGAGCGCCAGACGAACAGCAGGCTGGCGGCGGCGGCGAGCAGGAGCAGCACGAAGGCGAGCGCCAGACGTTCCGAGGCGGTCGTGCGGAAGATCCTCATGCGCGGGGTGCCAACCGCCCGGCGGCTTCGCGAAGGAAGCCCGTGAGACGGAGCAGGAAGAAAGGGGACGGCGAACCGGCGACCGGTTCGAGGGCCTGTTCGGCGGCGGCGATCTCGGCGTCGAGGCGACGGAACGATTCGCGCCAGGCGGCAGAGGAGATCAGCTGACGGGCGTCACCGCCGGCGCGGAGGGGCGTCAGGAAGCCTTTGCCTGAAAGGTCGCGTTCCAGCAGCATCGGCAGCGTCAGCTTACCGCTGGCGGCGTCGGTGCCGAGCGTCTTGCCCGCCTTGGCGTCGTCCTGCAGCAGGTCCACGAGGTCGTCGTAGATCTGGTAGGCGATGCCGAGGTGGCGGCCGAAGAGGGCGCAGGCGTCGACATGTTCCGTCGGGCGGTCGGCGAGGAGGGCGCCGATCCGGCAGGCGCCTTCGAAGAGCTCCGCCGTCTTCAGGCGGATGTGGCGGTAGTAGTCTTCGAGCGAAAGGTCGTCGTGGCCGCGGGAGAACGTCTGGCAGACCTCACCCGAGCAGACTTCGCGGGAAGCGCGGGCCACGATGCGGCAGAGCTCCGGCGTCGGGTGGTCGGCGGCCAGCACGAGGGCGTGGGCGAAGAGGGCATCACCGAAAAGCACCGCCGCGTGGGCGCCGTGGGTGCGGTTGGGGGTGTCGCTGCCGTGGCGCGTATCGGCGCCATCGAGGACGTCGTCGTGCACCAGGGTGGCGAGGTGGACGAGTTCGATGATGCCGGCGCCGCGCACCAAGGCGGCGGGAGGCGGGCCGCCGGCACCCGCGCCGAAAGCGAGGAGCGGACGGAGGCGCTTGCCGGGATGGGCGAGCACGTCGCGGACCATCGGGCGGACTTCGGGTTCGAACGCGAGTTCCTGCTCCGCGAGGAGATGCTCGAGGGCCGCGAAATGGGCTTCAAGGCCGACGTGCAGCGGGGAGGACACGCCGCAATGTGCGGGTGAAGCCTGCCGTGCGCAAGCGCAGGATGCGGATTATCCCGCTCAGGGGACGAACTTCGTCTCGACCGCGATGATCAGCTTGCCGGTGCTGGCGCAATCGGCGCAGGGCACGCGCTTGTCGAGGAGCTGGCCCTTCTGGGCTTCGCGCGTGAAACCGAGTCCGCCGCACTTCTTGCAGGGGATCGTCTCGTTGGTCGTCGCGCTCAGTTCGGCGCCCGCGGTGATCGCCTCGACGAAGCGCTGCAGGCCGGCCGGAGAATCTTCCAACGTCGCGCATTCCAGGAACGCTTCGCGGCGGAGCGTGAGGCGTCGGCCTTTGAGCGGAGCGAAGTCCGGGGTGAAGAGCACCGCCACCGTGCCGACGTGCATGCCGGTGATCTTGCCGGTGTCGCCGGCCTTGGCGGGCTTCTCGAGCAAGAGGAGCGCCATCGTGTCGACGCCAGCGGCGAGGGCTTCGTTGGGACCTGAGGCGGGCCAGGCGGCCTTGGCGAGGTAGCGGTTGTCGCCGAGATCCTGGAGGATCGAATAGGTGACGGTCGTCAGATAGCCGACGGCCTTGCTGGAGCCGGCGGGCGAGCCGTCGACGATGCTCTGCGTGGCGAAGGCGGAATAAAGACGCTGCAGCTCCTTGGTGGTCTCCGTCGAGCCGAGGCGGTTGAGCTTCGAGAGCTGGAAGGTCCGGGTCGACTTCGCTTCAGGAAGCAGCGTCGGGCGGAAGGGCGAGACCTGCACCGAGTTGTCCACGAACTCATCCGAGACGCCGCCGGCGGCCGGGGCGGCGGCAGGAGCAGCGGCCGGGGCCGTGGTCGTCGCCGGGGCGGCCGAAGGGTCCGAGACCTTGGTGCCGAAGGGAGTCGTCTGGGCTCCCAGCGGGAGGACGAGCAGGGCGAGGAGGAGTCGGAACTTCATGGGCTTAGTCGAGGGAGCTGAGGTCGCCTTCGGCGGGAGGCGGGGTGGACTTAGGCTTGCTGGTCGCGGAGGAGCCGAGGGCCGGGGTCGAAGGCGTCACCGGATCGGAGGAGCGGGCCGGGCGATAGCCGTCGTCGTCGCCGCGGTCGTCTTCATCGTCGTCATCCGGCAGGTCGTCGTCTTCCGGGTTGGGCTTGTCGCCACGGGCCACGCGCTTGCGGCGGACGATCACGGTCCCGATGCCGACGGCGGCGAGGTAGAAGCCGAAGAGTACGCCCGTCATCACGAAGAGCGAGATCGGTTCGGCGATGGGCGTGATCATCGCGACGAGGATCATGATGCCGAAGAGCATCCCGCGCCAGGACTTGAGCAGGGTCCGCGGGCGGACGAGTTCGAGCCACATCAGGATGATGAGCGCGAGGGGGAACTGGAAAGTCAGTCCGGTGAGTAGGCACATCATCACCACGAACGCGTAGTAGTCCGAAGCCTGCCAAGTGACCTCCATGCGGAGGCCTTCGGCGAAGTGCTGCCAGATCTGGATGGACATCGGGCTGAGCCAGAAGAAGGCCAGCGAGGCGCCCAGCAGGAAGAGGATCAGCGCGGCGCCGCAGAACGGCACCAGGCCGCGCTTCTCACGGTCGGTGAGCGCGGGACCGACGAAGCGGGCGGTCTCGTAGAGGAAGACCGGCGAGGCGAGCGCGACACCGACGCCGAAGGCGGCGTACATGAGCACCTTCCAGACGCCCATGAAGGTGAACTCCTTGAGTTCGCCCATGTTGACGAGTCCCGGGTCCGGCTGGGTCAGGATCGCGCCGATCGGCGAGGTCTCCGGGTGCTTGGCCCATTCCAGGGGGAGGTTGAGGAGGGCCGGGGTCTCCCGGTAGAAGATCAACGCGGCGACCATGCCGACGGCGAAGACGCCGAGGACGCGGAGGAGGGAGACGCGGAGGTCGTCCAGGTGTTCCAGGAACGTCATTTCGCTCCGGGATTTGTTACGACGAATGAAGGCGGAAAGCATGGGGGTCAGTCCTTGCGGAGGAGGTCCTTGATGACGTCAAGGCTCAGGCCGGACGAAACGGAGTCTGATTCGGTCAGGAGCTTACGCAACATCTCAGACTTGGACTTTTGGAGCTCCATGACGCGTTCTTCGATGGTGCCGGCCGCGATCAGCTTGATGCTGGTCACCGTCCGGGTCTGGCCGATGCGGTGGGCGCGGTCGGTGGCCTGGGCCTCGGCGGCGGGGTTCCACCAGGGGTCGAAATGGATGACCGTGTCGGCCCCGGTCAGGTTCAGGCCGGTGCCGCCCGCCTTCAGGGACATCAGCATGACGGGGATGGTCGGGGTCGAGTTGAAGGTATCGCAGACGCCCTGGCGGTCCTTCGTGGAGCCGTCGAGGTAGCAATAGGGGATGTCGCGGTCCTCGAGGGCCTCCTTGAGGAGCTGGAGCGCCGTGACGAAGGTCGAGAACACGAGCATGCGATGGCCCGCGTCCTTGGATTCCTCGACGAGTTCGAGGAATGCCTGGAGCTTCGCCGAATCGGCTTCGGCCAGCTTCGGGTCGAGGATGCGCGGGTCGGCGCAGATCTGGCGGAGGCGGAGCAGCTGGTTGAACGCCGCCATCTGGATGCGGGCCTGCGTGGCGCCGCCCATCTCCATCTCGAAGATCTCCTGACGCGTGGATTCGAGGATCTCGTCGTAGATCTTCTTCTGGTTGTCCTCGAAGTCGCAGTAGACGATCTGCTCGATCTTCGCGGGCAGCTCCGGGGCGACGGCGACCTTGGAGCGGCGTAGGATATACGGCGCCGCCATCTGGAGCAGACGGTCGTCGTGCCACTTGCGTTCGTCGGCATGGACGCGCTCCTCGGGCTTGGGCAGGTAGCCCGGCATCAGGAAGCCGAAGAGCGAGCGGAGGTCTTCGAGGGAGTTCTCGACGGGCGTGCCGGTGAGGATGTAGCGGCCCTTGGAGACGAGCTGCTTGACCGCCTTGGCGGCCTGCGCGCGCGGGTTCTTGATGTTCTGGCCTTCATCGCAGATCGCCGCGCCCCACGCCACCGCGGTGAAGGCCGCGATGTCGCGGGAAAGGGTGCCGTAGGAGGTGATGACGAGGTCGAACCGCTGCAGGTAATCCGGGGCGGTGAAGCGGTTCTGGCCGTGGTGGGCGAGGACCTTGAGGGAAGGGGTGAAGCGGCGGGCTTCGCGGCGCCAGTTCTCGACGAGCGAGGCCGGGCAGATCACGACGCAGGGGCCGTCTTCCGGGCGGTGCTGGCGCAGGGCTTCCATGAAGGCGAGCGCCTGCACGGTCTTGCCGAGGCCCATTTCGTCGGCGAGCAGGCCGCCGAGGGAATTATTATGGATATGCCAGAGCCAGGCCACGCCGACCTGCTGGTAGATGCGGAGCATCTTGCCCAGGTCCTCGCGGATCGGGGCGGGCTGGAGCTTCGAGAGGTTGCGGATCGCGGACGAGCGCTGGCTCCAGGTCTCGGGCGGGGCGAAGGCGGCCTGCAGCTCCTCGGCGATCGCGTCGGCGCTGGCGAGGTCCGCGAAGCCGATCTTCAGGTTGAGGTCCAGGTCCACGTCGCGCTTGGCCTCGCCGGTGATGCGGCGCTGGGCGTTGCGGATCGACTCCATCAGCTCCGGCGTGATGAGGCGCGGGCCGCGGTCGGTGTAGAAGAACATGCGCCCGCTGGAGAGCGCTTCCTGGATGACCTTCGGGGACTTGCCTTCGGGGTCGATGCCGATGGCGAAACGGAAGCCGTCGTTCTCTTCGGAGGCGTCGCACTTGGCCTTGGCGAGGTCGACGTTGCGCAGCGAGTGCGAAAGGTTGTGCGTGAAGAACGCGTCGTTGTCCGTCATCAGCAGCTTGTGATGGCGGGCGAGGAAGTTGAGCACCTGGATGGTGCCGGCGAGATACCACTCGCGGGTGGTCGTCTCGAGCGTGAAGCCGCTGCGCTGCAGGACGTCGCGGAGTTCGGCGACGGGGCCGGAAGACTGCTGGGGCAGGCGGATGCGCAGCCACTTCATCGAGCCGTCGACCCACGGGCGGTCGTCGCGGCCGCGTTCCTGGGAACGGACTTCCTGCTCCTCGGGGCCGTCGTCGGGCGCTTCGCCGGCGGCGTTGGTCTGCGGGGTCGCGACGGGTTCGTCGAGGTGTTCGTGGACCTTGTCGAGATGGTCGCCGTCCCACGTGAGCGGGGTCTCCGGCGCGTTGGCCATGCGGAAGATCTTCAGGCCTTTGCCGATGGCGAGGAGCTGGCGCAGGTGGCGGCGGGTGAGCGGCAGGATGCCCTGCAGCTTGCCGTGGCAGAGGTTCTCGAGAATCGCCAGGAAGAAGACCGTGTCGGGCTCGATGGTCCAGGCCTTGCTGCGGTCGAGGTTCTCCGGGGCGACCTGGGCGCCGTCGACGCGCAGTTCGAGTCGGCAGATGATCTCATCGCGCACGGCGGCGGTCGCGATGTTCGGCGGCACGATGAAGCGCACCTCGATGGGCGTGCCGCGTTTTTCCGAGAGGGTGAGGGATTTGAGCCGGGGTCCTGCCGGGGTCGTCTCCGCTTGCTTTGATTTTTCCTTCTTCGTGTCCGTCGTCTTTTCCTTGGCCGCCGCCGTCGTCGGCGGTTTGCCGGGCGGCGCGGCGGGCTTGGCCGGCGGCGCGGGTTCGGCTTTCAGGTAGCCCTCCTTGGCCGCTAATACCAGGTAAGTGGCGACGGAGTGGACGCAGAGCTTCCTTCGGCCGACCGAGACGTCGCAGCCGCATTCGTTACGCTGGAAGGTGACTGAGCGGAGGTTCCAGCGGGCTTCGCGGGATTCGGTGCCGTCGTCCACGAGGGCTTCCGCGACGGGAGGGGTCCAGAGAGCCTTCTTCACCTTACCCTTGGCCACCAGCTCCTTGGCCAGGAGCACGGTCGCGCCGCCCGCGAGATCGATGAGATCGTCTTCGGAGATGTTGGGCAACGGCTGACGCGGCGCCATGGTGAGGGTGTGCGGTGAAAAGCGTCGTCCGAAAGGACGCGCCAAAGGAGGGAAAACCTAGCGGGAAGACGTATCGCCTAGACGGCGACGTCTTGGACCGGGACTCCTGGGTGCATCTCGAAGATGCCTACGGGGGTCGTCGGGCCTGTCATCACGATGGAATAATCCTCACCGATGCCAATGATAATCTGACCTCCGGGCATATTAACCGTCAAATCCGCGTCAACCAGGCCCATTTTGCGGGCCACGGCGGCCGAAGCCGAGGAGGAGGAGCCGGAAGCCATGGTGTAGCCGGCGCCGCGTTCCCAGATCTCGATGCGGACGTTCTTCCGGTCCATGATCTTCATGAACTGCACGTTGGTGCGGTTCGGGAAATTGGGGTGAACCTCGAGGTGCGGGCCGTAGGTCTTGGCGAGGTCGGGCGTGAGGTCGTCGACTGGGATCACGCAGTGCGGGTTACCCACGGTCGCGGCCCAATACTTGAAGGTCTTACCGAGGACGGTGATCTCCTCGCCGAGGACTTCGCGGTCGGCGCCGATGTGCGGGATGACCGGAGCGCGGAAGGAGACCTTGCCCATCTCGACGCGGATGCGGTTGCCGCCGTCGAAGACCTCGCAGCGGACGACGCCGCCAAGGGTGTGCAGCTTGAACTCCTGGCCTTCCTTGATGCGCTTGGTCTCGAGGAGGTGGCGGCAGAAGATGCGGATGCCGTTGCCGGACTTCTCGGCTTCGGAGCCGTCGGGATTCAGGATGCGCAGGCCGAAGGTGCCGTCCGTGCGTTCGATCGGGCCGTACAGGATGCCGTCGGAACCGAGGCCGAAGTGGCGGTGGCAGACCTTACGGATGGCTTCCGGCGAAAAGAGGGCGGGGCAGTCCTTGGGCTCGAGGACGAGGTAGTCGTTGCCGAGGGCGTGGTATTTGGCGAAGCGCATGGTCGTCTTCTGATTGGGCTTTCGGGGCGGGTTTGGCAAGCAAGGGGTGGCTTATCTGTCGGCTTGGTTTCCGCCTCGGCCGGCCTTACAACCCACCCATGCGCCTCCTGCCCCTGGTTGCCCTGTCCTGCGTGCTCTCCGTCTTCGCGGCCGAGAAACGTCCTCCGAATATCGTGCTGCTCTACTCCGATGACATCGGCTGGGGCGACCTCGGCTGCTACGGCGCGAAGGTCATCCCGACCCCGAATCTCGATCGCCTCGCCGCGCAGGGCACCCGCTTCACCTCGGGTTATTGCACCTCGGCCACCTGCACGCCGTCGCGCTATTCGCTGCTCACCGGCGAATACGCCTGGCGTCGCCAGGGCACCGGCGTGCTGCCGGGCGACGCCCGTCTCATCATCAAGCCCGGTCGTCCCACGATGGCGGCCAGCCTGGCCAAGCTGGGCTACGCCACCGGCGTGGTCGGCAAGTGGCATCTCGGTCTGGGCTCCGGCGACGTCGATTGGAACAAGAAAATCGACCCTTCGCCGAACCAGATCGGCTTCACCTACTCCTTCATCATGGCCGCCACCGGCGATCGCGTGCCGACGGTCTTCGTCGAAGACGGCTCCGTCGTCGGTCTCGATCCGAAGGATCCGATCGAGGTCAGTTACAAGCAGCCTTACCCCGGCGATCCCGACCTGAAGACCGACGCCGAGCGCGCGAAACTGAAGATGAACTGGTCCCATGGACACAACATGGCCCTGGTCAACGGCGTCGGCCGCATCGGTTGGATGAAGGGCGGCAAGGCCGCCGTCTGGAATGATGAGACGATGGGCGACACGTTCGCCGACAAGGCCTGCGGCTTCATCGCGCGCAACAAGGACAAGCCTTTCTTCCTTTATTACGCCTCGCACGAGAACCACGTCCCGCGCGTCCACCATCCGCGTTACGCCGGCAAGACCCCGCTTGGCCCGCGTGGCGACGCGGTGGTCGCGTTCGACGACCAGGTCGGCCGCATCCTCGCCGAACTCGACAAGCAGGGCCTCGCCGAGAACACGTTGGTGATCTACAGTTCGGATAACGGTCCGGTGCTCGACGACGGCTACCAAGACCAGGCCGTCGAACGTAACAAGGCCGCGGCGCATTCCCCGGCCGGCCCCTTCCGCGGCGGCAAATACAGCATCCTCGAAGGCGGCACGCGCGTGGGCTTCATCGCCCGCTGGCCCGGCCAGACGCCCGCCGGCAAGGTCTCCGATTCCCTGGTCTCCCAGGTCGATCTGCCCGCCGTCTTCACCAAGGTGGCCGGCGGGGATCCGGCGGATTTCCTGAAGCTCGACTCTTTCGATTCCTCCGCGGCCCTCACCGGCGGCCTGGGTCGTGAGACGCTGATCTCGAGCACCCAGGGCGCCGTGCTTTCCATCCGCGACGCACGATGGAAGTTCATCTCCGGAGTCGGTGCGCCTGGCAAAGGCAAGAAGGCCCAGGGCCCGGTGGTCGACCTGCTGGGCGTCGAAGCCGATCAGGCCAATGACCGCCGTGATCAGGCCGGCCCGCGCCTCTTCGACCTGCAGAACGATCCCGGTGAGCGGAACAACGTCGCCAAGGAGCATCCGGAAGTCGTCGCCCGCCTGAAGGCCATGCTTGAGGCCCAGCGGGCGAAGGGCGTCCTGCAGCCGTTGCCGAACTGATCGCCCGATTAATCTGCGGCGGATTCCTTCTCCCGACTTGAAGCGGGAGAGGGAAGGCCGATGCTCGGCGCATGAGTCAGACCCCTCTCCGTGTCCTCTGCGTCGGTGCCGGCCATATGGGTCGTTCGCACGCGCTCGCTTACCATAAGCTCCCCGGTTTCCAGATCGTCGGTCTGGTTACCCGCTCCGCGGAGTCACGCGCGAAGCTCAACGCCGAGCTCGGCGGCGCCTACGCGGAGTACGCCGACTTCCATGCCGCGCTCAAGGCGACCAAGCCGGACGCCGTCTCGATCTCCAGCTATCCGGACACCCATGCCGAATACGCCGTCGCCGCGCTCGAGGCCGGCTGTCACGTGTTCGTCGAGAAGCCGCTCGCGGTCACCGTCGCCGAGGCCGAGCAGATCGTCGCCAAGGCCAAGGCCGTGAGGCGCAAGGTGGTCATCGGCTACATTCTCCGCCATCACCCGGCCTGGACGCAGTTCATCAAGACCGTGCAGACGCTCGGCAAGCCGCTGGTCATGCGCATGAACCTGAACCAGCAGAGCTATGGCGACATGTGGAACACCCATAAGTCCCTGCTGCAGACGTGCAGTCCCGTCGTCGACTGCGGCGTGCATTACGTCGACGTGATGTGTCTCATGACCGGCAGTCGCCCGGTGCGCGTCTCCGGTATCGGCGCCCGTCTCACCGAAGACATGCCGGCCGGTCAGATCAACTATGGCCACCTCCAGGTGACCTTCGCCGACGGTTCTGTCGGCTGGTACGAAGCCGGCTGGGGTCCGATGATGTCCGAGGAGGCCTTCTTCGTGAAAGACGTCATCGGCCCGAAGGGTTGCGTCTCGATCGTCGCCGGCAAGGCCTCGCAGGCAGGTAACTCCGCCGACGTCGATTCCCATTCCGCCGCGCAGGCCCTCAAGGTTCACTCCTCGCAGCTCGGTCCGGACGGTAAGTTCACCAAGCCGGATGAGATCGTGCCGACGGAGGCCGATCCTGGTCATGACGGTCTCTGCGAACGTGAGCAGGTCTATTTTGAGAAAGCCATCCGCGAGGACCTCGACCTCACCGCGCACATGGACGACGCCGTCAACTCGATGCGTATCGTCGCCGCGGCGGACCAGTCCTTCCGCGAAGGCCGCACGATCAATCTCTGAACGCCCGTGGCGCATCCGAACCTCGTCTTCATGGGCGTCTGCGGCTGCGGCAAGAGCACCGTGGCCGAGCTCTATGCGCAGCGCACCGGCGCCACGCTGATCGAAGCCGACGGCTTCCATCCGCCGGAGAACGTCGCGAAGATGAGCGCGGGCACGCCGTTGACCGACGCAGACCGCGCCGGCTGGCTGGCCGCGCTGGCGGATCGGCTCGTAGTGGGCAAGGCCAGGGGCGAGGCGATGGTCCTCACCTGTTCCGCCCTCAAGCTCGCCTATCGTGACCGCCTGCGCCAAGGCGATCCGGACCTCTTCTTCGTCTTCCTCGATGGCAGCCGGGAGCTCCTGCAGGCGCGGATGGACGCGCGCAAGGGGCACTTCATGCCGCCGGGCCTGCTCGGCAGTCAGCTTGCCACGCTGGAGCGTCCGAACCTTGCCAGCGAGAAGTGCCTGCACGTCAGCATCAGCCTCACGCCCGAGCAGATCTGCGCGACCGTGGCCGTGGCGATGCGTCGCTTCGCCTGAAAAGCAGAAGGCCCGCTTGCGCGGGCCTTCGTCGGAGAGCCTGGCGGGCTTACTTCTTCCAGTTGACCTTGGCGGGCTCGATGACGCTCGTCTTGTCGAGGGTCGGGAAGCCTTCCGGTACGGTCAGGGTGACCTTGTCGGTCGCGGCCCATTCGGCGGAGCGGGCGAGGATCGTCTGGAAGCCCACGCAGTGCAGGGCGTCGAAGTTCGTGTCGCCGGTCCACATGTGGCCCATGGAGGTGGTCACCACGCGTCCCTTGCCGAACGGGGCGTACCAGACCATCGGCTCATGCATGTCGGTGCCGCCGAACTCCGGCTTGGAGAAGGAGCTCGAGAGCACGTGCATGTGGTCGGCGCTGCCGCGCATGCGGCCGTAGAGTTCGTCGGTGGCGTGCAGCCATTCCGCGGGCAGGCCCTGCATGATCGGGTGGGAGGCGTCGCGGGTCTTGAGCGTGAAGACATGCTTGGCGCCGTGCCCCGAGCCGAAGCCCTTGCCCTGGATCTTTTCGTCGGCGTCGACCAGCGCGACGGCCTGGCCGGTCTTGTCATCGACGGCGATGCGCTTGCCGAAGGTGGCGCCGCGCCAGCCGCAGCAGATCATCTCGTTGAAGTTGTCCCAGCCGGTGAAGGCGTTGTTCGCGGCGTGCACGTTGACGAGGCCGCCGCCGTTCATGACGAACTCGGTGAAGGAGTCCTTCATCGCGGTGCCCCATTCCGGGCCGTTGTAGTTGTTCACGATGACCTGGTAGTCGGCGAACTTCGGGGCCCACTGTTCCCACTCGGCGGCGTGGGCTTTGACGAAAGCGGCCTCTTCGGCGTTCCACTCCTTCATCGCGGCGTCGAAAGCCTTCTTCGCGGCGGCGTCACCGGCCTTAGGGCGGCCGGGCTTGGCCTTGGCGAAGCCGGCGGGCGCGGTGGCGACGGTCACGGTGAAGCGACCGGTGGCCTCGAGGGTGGCCTTGGTGGACTCGGTCGTGCGGACCCAGTCGTGGTTGTTACGGCCGTCGAGGATGAGGACGCGGATCTTTTCGGCGGCCTCGAGGGGCAGGGTCAGGAGGGCGAGCAGGCTGAAGAGCCCGAGCTGGAGCAGGGATTTCATGGGGAGGCCTTCATTGGAGGTATTTCCGATGGTCGGGCGAGTGTTTTCATTGCCGGTCCAGCGAACGATAGTGGATGGCCTCGAGGAGGTGGGCGGTGGCGATGCGGTCCGCCTCGGCGAGGTCGGCGATCGTGCGGGCGACGCGGAGGATGCGGTCGTAGGCTCGGGCGGAGAGGCCCAGTTTCTCCATCGCCTGCTGGAGCAGGTCGCCCTGCGCCCGTTCGAGCGCGCAGTATTCGCGGAGTTCCCGCCCGCCGAGCAGCGCATTGCAGCCGCCGGTCCGCCCGCCGAACCGTTGCCGTTGGCGGGCCCGGGCGGCTTCGACGCGGCCCCGCATCGCCGCCGAGGGCTCGCCGGGCGCGGCGTCGCGGAGCTCGTCGATGGAGAGCGCCGGCGCCTCGACCTGGATGTCGATGCGGTCGAGCAGCGGGCCGGAGATCTTGCCGCGGTATTTACGGACCTGCATCGGCGAGCAGGTGCACTCGCGTCGGCGGTCGCCGAGGTGGCCGCAGGGGCAGGGGTTCATCGCCGCTACGAGCATCAGCCGCGAGGGCAGGGTGACCTTGGCGGCGGCGCGTGAGACGGTGACCTGACCGTCTTCGAGCGGCTGACGGAGCACCTCGAGCGCCGAGCGACGGAACTCCGGCAGCTCGTCGAGGAAGAGCACGCCGAGATGCGCGAGCGAGACTTCCCCTGGTCCGGGAATGCTGCCTCCGCCGATCAGTCCGATGTCGCTGATGGTATGGTGAGGCGAACGGAACGGCCTTTGCCAACCGCGTCGTCCGTCGGTGAGGCCAGCGCCCGCGGCGGAATGCACCCCGAGGATCTCGAGGAACTCCTCCGCATCCGGCCGTGGCAGGATGGTCGGGATACGTTTCGCGATGAGGGATTTGCCCGAGCCAGGCGGGCCGATCATCAGCAGGTTATGGCCGCCGGCCGCGGCGACTTCGACGGCCCGGCGGATCGCCAACTGTCCTTTGACCTCCGCGAAATCCGGTTGGCTTTCGCCAGAGACCGTCTCGGCGAGCGGAGGCGCGAGCGGCGTGACCTGCTTTTCGCCTGTCAGGAAGCGCAAGGCGCCGTCGAGCGTGTCCGCCGGGATCGCCTCGACGCCGCCGACGAGTGCGGCTTCTTCCGCCGATGCGCGGGGTAGGATGACGCCGCGCAAGCCCGACTTGCGTGCTAGAATCGCCATCGCGACGCCTCCGCGAACCGGCCGCGTCGCTCCGCTCAGGCCTAATTCGCCGGCGATGAGGTAATGCTGCAAGAACGCCCGGTCGAGCTGGCCGGTCGACGCCGCGATGCCGAGGGCGATGGGGAGGTCGTAGATGGCGCCTTCCTTCTTCAGGTCGCCGGGGGCGAGGTTGATGGTGGTGCGGGTCTCCGGGAGTCGGAGTCCGCTGTTCTGCAGTGCGGACTGCACGCGCTCTTCGGATTCCTTGACCGCGGCGTCGGGTAGGCCGACCAGCCACAGGCCAAGTTCGCCCTTCTCGCCGGTGTTCACCTCGATCTCGACCGGTACGGCCTCGACGCCGACCAACGCGGCGGAACGGATGACGGAAAGCATGCCGAAGGGCAGGGAGTCCTCGCCCGGGGCACAATCCCCGACGCCTAGGGCTCAAAGCCTAGCAAAACCGCCCATTACCTGGCGGATTGCCTTGGCAACCTGGGGTCCGTTCCGCTGTCTGAATGGTTGCCCCGCATGACTTTCCGCGCCGCCATCCTCGGTCTCCTTCTCCTGCCCCTCGGTTCCGCCGGGGCGTTGGCGCCTTTCCTTGAGAAGAATTGCGTCGAGTGCCACGACGCCGACACGAAGAAAGGCGGCCTGGACATGACCGCCCTGAAGTCGGACCTCCGGGATCCGAAGTCCTTCGCAGCTTGGGTCAAGATTCACGACCGTACTGCGAACGGCGAGATGCCGCCCAAGAAGAAGGCCCGTCCCGCCGCCAGCGAGCAGTCCGCCTATCTCGGCGCGCTTTCCGCCAGTCTCCTCCGGGAAGACGTCGCCCGGATCGCCGCCCAGGGACGTTCGGTCGAGCGACGCATGAATCGCTTCGAATACGAGAACGCGGTCCGCGATCTGCTTCAGGCGCCGTGGCTCGACATCAAGGAATCGCTGCCGGAGGACACCGAGGCCCATCGTTATAACAAGAGCGGTGAAGCTTTGGACGTCTCGCACGTCCAGCTCCAACGCACCCTCGCCGCCGCCGAAGAGGCGCTGCGCTCCGCGTTCATCTCTTCCGTCCTGCCCAACGAGACCGCCAGCCGCCGGCATTACGCCCGCCAGCAGGGGGGCTACGTCGGCAAGATGAAGTTCTCCGAGTTCAACATGTCGCCCGAACGCGCGACCTTCCCGACACTGGGCTTCAAAGGTCAGCCGGAGGTGCGCGCAGGCAACGCCCCTGCCACCGTGGGCAAGGCCAACCCCGCCCTTCGTGACGAAGAAGGTGTCGGCGTGGTGCATGGAGCCTATGAGCCGGTCGAACCGAACTTCGGGAGTTTCCGTGCCCCCCAGTCCGGCCGCTACCTGATCAAACTCTGCGGCCATTCCGTCTGGGTCGGTCCCGGCACCACTAAGTCGAAGGGTAAGGTGCGGTGGCAGATTCCCGATCTCGACAATATCAGCAAAGGACGTCGCTCCGAGCCGGTCACGGTCTACGCGCTCACGCCCCCGCGTGTGCTGCGCCGGATCGGCACGATCGACCTCGGTCCGGATGTCACCGTCGCCGAACTCGACGTGGTGCTCGAGGCCGGTGAGAGCATCCAGATCGACGTCACTCGTTTCTTCCGTTCCCGTCCCGGCGCCGGTCGTTTCTATAACCCGCTCGCCACGCCCGAGGGCCAGCCCGGCCTGGTCATGCGCTGGATCGACGTGAAGGGCCCGCTGGCGCCGCAATGGCCGTCGGCGCCTTACGCGGTCCTGTTCGATGACCTGCCGGTCAAGCCTACCGCCAAAGGCGCGGCCTTGCCTTATGCCGTGACTCCGCGGGATGCGGCCGCTGACGCCGAGCGCCTGCTGCGTCGTTTCGTCCGCGCCGCCTACCGTCGCCCCGTCTCCGCCGACGAAGAGACCCGTTTCCTTCCGGTCATCCAGGGCGCGTTGAAGTCGGGCAGCTCGTTCGCCGAGGCGATGCTCTCGGGTTACGCCGCCGTGCTGTGCTCGCCCTCTTACCTGTATCTGCGCGAGGCCCCCGGCGCGCTGGACGACCATGCGCTGGCCGCGCGCCTGAGTTTCTTCCTCTGGAATTCGCCGCCTGACGCCGAACTGCGCGCCTTGGCGGACGCGAAGAAACTGCGCGACCCCGCCGTGCTCCGCGCCCAGACGGACCGCTTGCTCGCCGACGCCCGTTCGCAGCGCTTCGTCGAATCGTTCACCGACTACTGGCTCGAGCTGCGCAAGGCCGGCGCCAACGACCCGGACAACTTGCTGTACCCGGATTACTATCTCGACGACCATCTGCTGGATTCGGCCCGCGACGAAAGCCACGCCACCTTCGCCGAACTCCTGCGCGCCAACCTGCCGGCCCGTGCCGTCGTCGAGTCCGACTTCGTGTTCGTCAACGAACGCCTGGCCGCGCTCTACGAACTCCCGCCCGTCGAGGGCGTGAAGCTGCGTAAGGTCGCCTTGCCGGCCGGCAGCGTGCGCGGCGGTTTCATGACGCAGGCCGCGGTGCTCAAGGTCACCGCCAACGGCACCACGACTTCGCCCGTCATCCGCGGCGCCTGGGTCATGGAGCGGATCCTCGGCCGCAAGCCGCCACCCCCGCCCCCCAGCGTGCCCGCCGTCGAACCGGACACCCGGGGCGCCGTGACGATCCGTCAGCAGCTTGAGAAGCATCGCACGCTCGAATCGTGCGCATCCTGCCACACCCAGATCGACCCGCCTGGCTTCGCGCTCGAGAGCTTCGACGTCATGGGCGGCTTCCGGGAGCGTTACCGCGCCCTCGATGGCAAGACGCCTGAAGTCGGCATCGGCAAGAACGGGCAGGCCTTCGCCTTCCATAACGCCTTGGCGATCGAGACCTATGGCGAACTCGACGGCAAGGCGTTCAAGGACATCCGTGAATTCAAGCGCCTCGTCGCCGCCGACGAACGTCAGCTGGCCCGTAACCTCGTCGGGCAGTTCACCGTCTACGCCACCGGCGCCCCGGTGGGCTTTGCCGACCGCGCGAAGGTCGAAGCCGTCCTCGACGGGGCCAAGGCGGGACGTTACGGCGTCCGCGACCTGGTCCGCGGACTTGTCACCAGCGAACTCTTCCTTAACAAGTAAACCTACCCCGATGGCCCCTTTCCGTTCCTCCCAGGCTCCCTTCGTAGCGTTCAAGCGCTCCGTCTCCCGTCGCCGCTTCCTGGCCGGCACCGGCGTGCTGCTGGCCCTGCCGATGCTCGACGCCATGACCCCGGCCTTCGCGGCGGCCCCCGCGCCGACCACCAAGCCTCGGCGCATGCTGGGCATCTGCAACAACCTCGGCCTCGTCCCGGACTACTTCTTCCCGACGGGCAAGGGTAAGGACTACAAGCCGTCGGCGTATCTCGAACTGCTCCAGGCGCATCGCAACGACTTCAGCGTCTTCTCCGGTGTCTCCCATCCGGACGTCGACGGCGGCCACCCGGCCGACAACTGCTTCCTGACCGCGGCTCCGCATCCGAGCAGCGGCGGCTTCCGCAACACGATCTCCCTCGATCAGTTCATGGCCGAGCGCATCGGCCATCTCACCCGCTTCCCGTCGATGACCCTCGGCGTGAACTGCGCCCGTGGTTCCCGCAGTCTTTCCTGGACCGCCGGCGGCGTGATGATCCCGACCGAAGAGCGCGCCTCCGAGGTCTTCCGTAAGATGTTCATGGGCGGTTCCGAGGCCGAAGTGAAGGCGCAGGAGCGCCGTCTCCAGCTCGGCCAGAGCATCCTGGACGCCGTGGGCGGCCAGGCCGGCGAACTTCGCCGCACCATGGGCGCGCGCGATCGTGATCGCCTCGACCAGTATTTCACCAGCGTCCGCGAGCTCGAGCAGCGCATGCAGATGTCCAAGGAGTGGGAGCGCAAGCCGCGCCCCGTGGCGACCACGCCGGCCCCGCTCGACCCGGGCAGCCCCAAGGAGTACATGGACAAGGTCCGTCTGATGTACGACATGGCCCGCCTCTGCTTCGAGACCGACTCCTCTCGCGCCGTCACCCTGATGCTGGACAGCGTCAACACCCCGGCCCTCGACATCGACCACGTCCACACGACCACCGACGGCTACCACAGCCTTTCGCACCACGGCCGCTCCGCCAAGAAGCTCGAGCAGCTCAAGCAGATCGACAGCATGCATATGACGCTGCTCGCCAAGCTGATGACCGACCTGAAGTCCTCCAAGGAAGACGGCCAGTCCTTGCTGGACCGCACGATGATCCTGTACGGCAGCAATCTCGGCAACGCCAGCGCCCATACGACGACGAACCTGCCGACCCTGCTCATGGGCGGCGGTTTCAAGCACGGTCAGCACCACGTCTTCGATACCGAGAACAATTACCCGCTGCCGAACCTCTACGTCTCCATGCTCCAGCGCATGGGCATCGAGGCGGATAAGTTCGCTTCGTCCACCGGCACCCTCCGCGGCTTGGATCTCGTCGGCTAATCGCCGGAAAGCCTCCGTTTGGCCGGCGTTAGGCGCTTGCCCGACGGGGGCGGGCTAGGGCAGTCTGGTCGGACCCCGCCATGAAGATCCAGCAGCACAAGGACGCCGTCGCCATGGGGCAGGCCGCGGCTGCGCACGGCGCCCGCGAACTGCGCGCCATCCTCGCCCGTCAGCCTCGCGCGAACATCATCGTCGCCACCGGCGCCAGCCAGTTCGAGACGCTGAAGCACCTCGTGAAGGAGCCCGGCATCGACTGGACCAAGGTCACGGTCTTCCACCTCGACGAATATGTCGGCCTGCCGGAGGCGCATGGCGCGAGCTTCCGTAAGTATCTCCGCGAACGTTTCATCGGCCAGCTGCCGGCGCGGGCCGAGTTCGTGCCGGTCGACGCCGACGCCCCGGATCTCGCCGCCGAACTGCAGCGCCTCAACGCGCGCATCGCGGCCTGTCCGATCGACCTCTGTTTCGCCGGCATCGGCGAGAACTCGCACCTCGCCTTCAACGATCCGCCCGCGGACTTCGAGACCGAGGTGCCTTACATCGTCGTGAACCTCGACCAGGCCTGCCGCCAGCAGCAGTTCGGCGAAGGCTGGTTCCCGACCTTCGACGACGTCCCCAGGCAGGCCGTGTCGATGTCGATCCGCCAGATCATGAAGAGCGCGCGCATCATCTTGTCGGTCCCGGACCGTCGCAAGGCCGCCGCGGTCAAAGGTACGGTCGAAGGACCGGTGACGCCGACCTGTCCTGCTTCGATCGTCCAGCGGCATGCCGATTGCACGTTATACATCGACGACGCCGCGGCGGCCGAGCTCGCCCGCTGATTCCGTGTCGGCTGCAACTTCCCAGCGAATCCTTGGTCGTGATCCGGTCACGGGTCGCGGTGTGGTCGTGGAGATCGAAGGCGGCATGATCAAATCGGTGGAGTTCGTCGAGCATGGCGTGCAACGCTGGCTCAGCGCCGGCTTCGTCGACCTGCAGGTCAACGGCTACGCCGGACATGACCTCAATGGGCTTACCCTCGATACGGCTACCGTGCGGTCCCTGTGCCAGGCGCTGCTCAAGGTCGGGGTGACCTCTTTCCTGCCTACCGTCATCACCGCGCCGGAGGGTCGCATCATCGCCGCTTTACGGACGATTCGTGAAGCCTGC